>NZ_FQTR01000007.1 GCF_900128535.1 bacterium endosymbiont of Bathymodiolus sp. 5 South
TTGAAATTGTTTATTCACATAACTTAGATTCACATCATAAGTGCAACACTCAATTAGTCGGTCAAAGGGTATATTAACCACTCTTTAATCCGACAAGAAAAAGGAGTGAAACATGCAAAAATATACGCAATTGACCTACGAACAAAGATACCATATTTACCTACTGAACAAACAAGGATACAACCAAACCTTTATTGCCAAATCAATGGGTAGAAACAAATCAACTATTTCTAGAGAATTATCTCGCAATACTGGCAAAAGAGGCTATCGCCATAAGCAAGCCAACAGGCTTGCTGACGAACGACATCAAAAGAAAAATAAAGCCATCAAACTCACAGATTCCGTTAAAAATTACATTAGTGAAAAGCTAAAAGAATATTGGAGTCCTGAACAAATCATGGGACGCTTGGAATTAGATAAAAAGATTAAAATTAGCACTGAAACCGCCTATCGCTTTGTCTTGCAAGACAAAGCGGTAGGCGGAGCACTTTACAAATACCTGCGCCATCAGCATAAGAAATATCGAAAACGCTATGGCAAAAATGATTATCGAGGTAGGATACCTAATCGCATTGACATTGATGAGCGCCCCAGTATTGTTGATGCTCGCACTCGCATTGGCGACTGGGAAGTTGACTTGGTTATTGGTAAAGGACACAAAGGTGGCTTTGCCACTCTTGCTGAGCGTAAGAGTAGGCTATATCTTGCACTACCCATTGCCAATAAAACCGCACAAAATGCAAATGACGCTATCAATAAACTACTCACTCCACTTAAACATTGGGTCAAAACCTTGACTTTTGACAATGGCAGGGAGTTTAGTTGGCATGAAAAGCTAGCAGAAAATCTTGACTGTAACACTTACTTTGCCAAACCGTATCATAGTTGGGAAAGGGGCTTAAACGAGAATCACAATGGACTGTTAAGGCAATTCTTCCCTAAGCGAATGGCTTTGGATAATGTGAGTGAGAAAGAAGCATTTAGGGCAACAGATTTAATGAATAATAGACCTAGGAAATGCTTGGGGTACAAGACCCCATTTGAGGTCTTTGCCAAGATGACTGGCAAGGACTATTTTTTAAATGGAAGTGTTGCACTTATGGGTTGAATTCGCCTAAGACACACTAACAATATAGCCAAAAAACAACAAACTCAACAGGATTCGCTAGCGTCGTTTTGACTTATTTTGTCGCACAAACTCATGCGCAATATCGGCTAATTGCTCCTCACTACTACGCTTAACATTGTCATTCTTGCTTTTAAAGAAACCAAACAATCCACTCATCCTTGTTCACCAACTATAAAAATAACCTTTATTTTACCGACTCTTACAAAGAGACCTTTGCATAAATATGAATAATCATCAAAACGCCATTTTTCACCAACTTGACAATTTTATAAAACACAGTCATAACTCTATGCTATGACTATATTTCATAAAATCACCAAGTCGGCAAAACTTGTCATTTTGCTAATCATCCCTACTTATGCAAAAGTCTCACAAAAATAAAGCAACAAAACTAATCAAACCTTGCTTTGCCAGTTTTAGTTGCTGGTTATCTAGATTACGATGTACTGGGCGAATAAATCACACACTAAGTCTAATTATCTTTTTGAACCCAATTATCTCTTAGATCCTCTCCATCCATAGCATTACCTATTGTTGTTACGCCATTAACTATAACTATAGCAGTGTCTTCTGCAGCTTCAACTACAAAATCAGCCGTATCTTCTGCGGCATCAACTGTAAAATCAGCCACATCATTGGCTGCCCCAGCTATACCATTACCTATATCGTCGAAAAACCCTGCGTTTGCAAACCCCATTGTTACTGCTAGCGTAATTGCTAATATATTTTTATTTTTCATAATTTTCCCCGTGATTATGCCAAAATTGGCACCTTAAAACCCCGAATTAATAAGGTTAATAAATGCTGATTTTTTCTGACTCTAATTATTTTTATTTGCTAGTTGCACCCTCATATACACCGTAAGAGAAATTTTTTACGCTAGTAACTGCAGCTTTGCCGAGTGCCTGCTCCCCCTCAACTGCATACTTAACCTCAGTATCACTGAGTACTTTTACCACCTTAAGCGTACCTTTGGCTACTTTGGCTACTGTAGCTATATCTTTACCTATATCTTTACCTATATCTTCTAGGATTCCTGCATTTGCAAACCCCATTGTTGCTACTAGCGTAATTGCTAATATATTTTTATTTTTCATAATTTTCCCTGTGATTATGCCAAAATTGGTACCTTAAAACCCCGAATTAACGAGGTTAATAAATGCTGATTTTTTTACAACTCTCTACCCTAATTTCACCATCTCTTTGTTAAAATTTCTAATTTGAACAACGCCATAGTCTTTTGCTTTTGGTTGTTTGTATTCTAACACACTAATTGAGACCTTTGCATAACTCAACCAAAAAACCACCAATCTGATAAAATAATACCTATCTAAAACACCATAAAACACCCAAAATGTCTTGGAAAAACACCCAACAAAATTCATTTGCAGATTCTCTTGTTATTGAACATAAATCTCTATCAGAACTAGACGATGTGCATAACATCATTAACTGGGGCGAGATAGAACAAACACTATCAAATCTTTATACCTCCAAAACAGGTGCAAGCGCCTATCCACCCATAATGATGTTTAAAATCCTAATTCTTCAGGCTTGGTATGCGCTTAGCGATGAAGCCTTAGAAAAGCAAATTGCTAGAGTGTAATATTCTAGAGTATTCAAAATTTTGTATCTTCTGTGTGCTTATTTAAAATTGTACAAGGTAGAAATTCAGGGGCAGATAGGTCAATTAACTTCGCTGGCATCTTCTCTATTACATTGCCAAATATCTCTCTCATAATGCTTTCTGAGCCATGAACTAAAAAAGTACCTTCTTTCGGATCCTCAACCCACACACCAAAATAAGGTGTCAAGGATGTTCTACGAGTATCGAAATAGAAGCCATATTCATCAATGACACTTTTGGGTATTACAGCGATACTTGAATCTGCACACATATACTTAAAAGCAGGGTATGCTTCTGGATTGTCGAATTCCGTCAGTTTTACATTTGTTAGTGTATGGGATGCACCCACCAAAAAAAGTGAACTTCCTTTGAAACTCCCCCTTCTTCGCATTCTTTTGTATTCTCCCCTATCACGCCATTTGTATCTACCAATATAATCAGCGTTAAGGAATGTTGCTAGCATCTGTACATTTACGGTTGCACTTGTTAATGCTTGGATTTTTTCAGGTGTTAGTTGTGGATATAGAGCTTGTATTCCCTCTTTCGTATATCTAGCGAGGACACCATCTGAGGTTCTTTCAGGTCTTTCATTTTCAATGGCATTAGTATTTTCTATTATCAAATTTTGAAATTCAATTTCAGCGGCTAAATGCATGAGTAAATATCTTCCTTGTGTTCTATCGTGGGTTTCTCCAACCCAAATATTCAAATCTCTTTGATTTGCCTTGTAAGCGCTAATACTGCTCACAAACCTGCCCCAAGATATAAGCGGAAAATGCCCTGTCGGATCAATATATTTAAGTGGATTATTTCCCGCATAAACATACAAATTCGAGCCAGCAACCGACCCTGCTGCATCGGGGCTTATCCATCTCGCTAGCCAAGGGGCTAAGTATCTAGCACCGTAGTAGGACAAACCACTACTGTCGTCTCTTTCTTTGCCTGTATAGCGATAGCGTTTTTGTTGCACTTGGATTTTGTCTTTACCTGCAATGATGGCAGTACCACCATAAGGATAATAATGTTCGTAACTAAGGGTTTGGGCTTTGTCGTCCAGCTCTAAGGTGTTGGATTGCAGGTGGTTGGCGAGTTGGTAGCGGGTTTGTGTGTTGTCTTTGCTACTTTCACTAAGGATGTGGGTACCAATGTGTAGAGTTCTGCTTTGTTGTTTTGCTTGGTTGGTTGAGATGTCTAGTGAAAGTAGGTAGTTTCTTTGGTTTTGCACTTGGTGGTTAGATTCAGTTACAGTACGAACTCGTCTGCCTTGGTAATCATAAATATAGTATTGTGTGGTGTTGGGTTTGTCTGCTTTGGTGAGTTGGTTAAGGCTATTGTTGTAGCACCACTTTAGGCTACCGATATTGTTTAAGTTTAATAAATTGCCATTGGTATCAAAGTCGTTGGTGGATTGTTGGGTTTGGGTGCCACGGTTGTTGTTTGGGTGGATGGAGAGGGTTTGTTGCCAATTACCACTGTTTGCTTGGTGCGATAGAAGGGTTAGGTTATTGCCTGTGTCGTAGGCGTAGGTTTGCTGGTAGGGTTCTAGTGAAATCACGATATGATACAGTGGCATGTTTGTTGTCTTATTCTAGATAGCCTACTGGCAGGTGCAAAATATTCATGCATATCTCCACGAGGTGGCAGGGGTTCGTCAGCAGATATTAAAGGCATTTTTGGTTCTAAATATAGGCGAATATCATCGCCATTATTCTTCAACTTTATAGAAGTTGTCTCAAGACTAAAAGTATTGGCAACCCTCAAGGAAAATCTGCCATTATCACTCTTGGTAAGAAAATTACGATAAAATTTTGGGTAATTTCTATCGGCTTGATAAATTTTTATTGCTTCGTTCGTGCTGTCATTGGTTATCGTTTCATTTAGAATTGTTTTAGGTAGCATATTTAATGCACCCGCTATTTTAGTCATTCCTAAATATTGGTAAGCGGTGACTTCTGTTGCGTTCAAGCCAGAGCGACGATTGGTGTCTTTATTTTTATAATGCGAATGAAAAGTTAACTCCCCTGTGGAGAAGTTCATAATATTTTTAAAAGAATCAAAAGGTGGGTGAGAATAGGCTTTAATGATTAATTCCCCATTACTACTGCCATCTGATATGACGGAAAATTCTGTATTGGCGTCTATCAAGTTAAATTTATCAGTAGGATACGCCTTAACAATATTTTCCAGTCTTTCATACGATTCAGGAAAATAAAATAAATGATTATTTTGATAAGTTCCTTCAATTGGACTTAGTATGTCTATCTCATAATTTGCCAGACTTATGTCAGCTGGACTCACTTTAACATGCCCCGTCGGATCAATATATTTAAGCGGATTATTGCCCACATAAACATACAAATTCAAGCCATCCACCGCACCCGCTGAATCAGGACTTATCCATCTTGCCAACCAAGGGGCTAGGTACCTAGCACCGTAGTAGCATAAACCACTACTGTCGTCTCTTTCTTTGCCCGTGTAGCGGTAGCGTTTTTGCTGGGTTTGGGTTTTGTCTTTGCCTGCGATAATGGCAGTGCCACCATAGGGGTAATAATGTTCGTAACTGAGGGTTTGGGCATTGTCGTCCAACTCTAAGGTATTGGATTGTAGGTGGCTGGTGAGTTGGTAGTGGGTTTGGTTAGGGTTTTGTGTGTTGTTTTTGTTGCTTTCACGCAGTATGTGGGTGCTGATGTGTAGGGTGCTGCTTTGTTGTTTTGCTTGGTTGGTTGAGATGTCTAGTGAAGGCAGATAGTCTCTTTGGCTTTGTGCTTGATTGTTAGATTCAACCACACTGCGGACTCGATTGCCTTGGTAATCATAGACAGAGTATTGTGTGGTGTTGCTTTTGTCTGCTTTGGTAAGTTGGTTAAGAGTGTTGTTATAGTGCCAATGTAGAGTGCCAATATTGTCAAGGGTTAGCAGGTTGCCATTGACATCAAAATCGTTGGTAGATTGTTGGGTTTCGGTGCCACGGTTGTTGTTTGAGTGGATGGTGAGGGTTTGTTGCCAATCACCACTGTTTGCTTGGTGTGAGAGGCTGGTTAGGTTGTTACCTGTGTCGTAGGTGTAGATTTGGTGATAAGCCTCTAGTAAATTCATAAGGTCATGCATCTTCTTCTTTGTAGTATAGGATGTGCAACTTCAGGGGCAGATAAGTCGGCTAACTTCGTTGGCATTTTCTCTATTACATTGCCAAATATCTCTCTCATAACGCTTTCTAAGCCATGAACTAAAAAAGTACCTTCTTTCAGATCTTCAACCCACACACCAAAATAAGGTGTCAAGGATGTTCTACGAGTATCGAGAAAGGTGCCATATTTATCAATGACACTTTTGGGTGTTACAGCGATACTTGGATTTTCACCCATATACTTAAAAGCAGGGAATGCTTTTGGGTTTTGACCTTTCATAAACTTTATATCTGTTATTACATGGGCTGCACCAACCAAAACGAGTGAACTTCCTTCGAAACTCCCTTCTCTTCGCATTCTTTCGTATTCTCTCCTATCACGCCATTCATATCTACCAATATAATCAGTGTTAAGGAGTGTTGCTAGTATCTGTACATCTACGATTGCACTTGTTAATGCTTGGATTTTTTCAGGTGCTAAGTGTGGATGTAGATCTTGTATTGCCTCTTGTGTATATCTAGCGAGGACACCATCTGAGGTTCTTTCAGGTCTTTCATTTGCTTTGGCCGCACCATTTTCCATTATAAAATTTTGAAATTCAATTTCAGTGGCTAAATTTATGACTAAATATTTTCCTTGCGGCGTGTCGTGGGCATCTCCAACCCAAATATTCAAATCTCTTTGATTTGCCTTATAAGCGTTAATATCGCTCACAAACCCACCCCAAGATATAAGCGGAAAATGCCCCATCGGATCGATATATTTAAGCGGATTATTCCCCACATAAACATACAAATTCAAGCCATCAACTGCCCCTGCTGAATCAGGGCTTATCCACCTCGTTAGCCAAGGGGCTAGGTATCTGGCACCGTAGTAGGACAAGCCACTACTGTCGTCTCTTTCTTTGCCTGTATAGCGATAGCGTTTTTGTTGCACTTGGGTTTTGTTTTTACCCGCAATGATGGCAGTGCCACCATAGGGGTAGTAGTGTTCGTAACTGAGGGTTTGGGCTTTGTCATCCAGCTCCAAGGTGTTGGATTGTAGGTGGCTGGTGAGTTGATAGTGGGTTTGGTTGGGGTTTTGTGTGTTATCTTTGCTGCTTTTGCTTAGAATGTGGGTGCCGATGTGCAGGGTGTTACTTTGTTGTTTTGTTTCGTTGGTTGAGATGTCTAATAAAGGCAGATAGTCTCTTTGGCTTTGTGCTTGATTGTTAAATTCAACCACACTGCGGACTCGATTGCCTTGGTAATCATAGACAGAGTATTGTGTGGTGTTGCTTTTGTCTGCTTTGGTGAGCCGGTTAAGGGTGTTATTGTAATGCCAATCTAGGTTGCCAATATTGTCTAAATTTAATAAATTACCGTTAGCGTCAAAGTTATTTTGACCGTTATTTTCAGTACCACGGTTGCTGTTTGGGTGGATGGTGATAGTTTGTTGCCATATATCGTTGTTTGCCTGGTGTGCAAGGCTGGTCAGATTATTACCTAGGTCGTAGGTATAAGTTTGCTGATAAGGTTCTAGTGGACTCATTGAGTAGATCGAAATGGTCGTGTCGGATGTATAGGCACCCGCTTTGTTGCATTATTTTCAGTTTTATGATCTAGTAAACTAGAAAGATCTTCAGGCACTGCCTGCGCTGCCTCACCAAACTCTCTCTTCATTGTGTCTTTACTGCCTAAAACCAAGAATGGAGACCCCTTCACGCCGTATTGGTTGTCTACCACCCATACACCATATTCTTGTTTGGTCATCGTTCTTTTATTTTTTCGAAAATATTCAACTTCTTCTAGTGGTAGCAATGCTATATTTTCATTTTCATTTATGTGTCTGTATATAGGATATGCTTGTGCATTATGATTAAATTCTGTGCATGTGCTTGTTTCATTTGCTATATGGGAACTGCCAACAAGAGCGACATAATTATTGCTTAACCCAAGCAGGTCTACATCTAAAAGAGGGTTTTTCCAGTGATCTGAGGCAATATAATGAATATTATAATTTCCCACCGAGTGACTTATACGCCTGAAAATCTGTTGTATTTTAGGAGGATAATTCCGATTCTGAAGCATAGTATCACTCAAACCTATATCTTCAGAGGGTTTTTCTCCTGGTAGGGTAGCGGTATTTTCTAACACAACATCGTGAATATTGATGTTAGAGATTAAATCTAACACCAGAGCAACGCCATATGCTCTTTCATGGTTCTCTCCAACCCAAAGATTCAATCTATTCCCATGTTTTTGGTGCGTATTCATATGTGTAACAAACACATTCCAACTTATAGTGCCAATTTCATCATTTCCCGTCGGATCAATGTATTTAAGCGGATTATTCCCCACATAAACATACAAATTCAAGCCATCAACTGCCCCTGCTGAATCAGGGCTTATCCACCTTGTTAGCCAAGGGGCTAGATACCTAGCACCGTAGTAGGACAAGCCACTACTGTCGTCTCTTTCTTTGCCTGTATAGCGGTAGCGTTTTTGTTGCACTTGGGTTTTGTCTTTGCCGGCGATGAGGGCAGTGCCACCATAGGGGTAGTAGTGTTCGTAGCTGAGGGTTTGGGCTTTGTCGTTCAACTCTAGGGTGTTGGATTGTAGGTGACTGGTGAGTTGGTAGTGGGTTTGGTTAGAGCTTTGTGTGTTGTCTTTGTTGTTTTCACTTAGAATGTGAGTGCCAATGTGCAAGGTATTGCTTTGTTGTTTTGCTTCATTGGTTGAGATGTCTAGTAAAGGCAGATAGTCTCTTTGGCTTTGTGATTGATTGTTAGACTCAACCACACTGCGGACTCGATTGCCTTGGTAATCATAGACAGAGTATTGTGTGGTGTTGCTTTTGTCTGCTTTGGTGAGCCGGTTAAGGGTGTTATTGTAATGCCAATCTAGGTTGCCCATATTGTCTAAATTTAATAAATTACCGTTAGCGTCAAAGTTATTTTGACTGTTATTTTCAGTACCACGGTTGCTGTTTGGGTGGATGGCGAGGGTTTGTTGCCAATTGCTACTGTTTGCTTGGTGCGATAGGGTGGTTAGGTTGTTGCCTGTGTCGTAGGTGTAGGTTTGATAGTAAAGCTCAACGCTACTCATTCTCTTTAGAATCTGGCAAAGGCATATAAATGCTTTGTTTAAATCCAGATACATGCGTATCTTTTTTAATACCTGTGTGCTGATAACCAGTAGAAGATTTTAATCGGTACAGTGAATCATAAGTATAAACACTTTTACAATCTAAATCTTTGGCCTCGGGGAGCAATAATTTGATAGTGTTATCGGTCAAATAGCTTAAATTTCCTTCTGGATCCCAGACATGTAGTAAGTCTTGTAGCAGTTTTCCCGACTTATTCTTGCTTTGTATTTTAATGACTCGATGGGTGGTTTTTTCAAAATAATGCTTAACAACAACATCATTACCATAATGTATTTTTTCCTCTTGCCCTTGGGCATTGTAATCAAGTGATTTAATGTGTGCTATTTGAGTTTTGTCGCTAAATGTTGTGGTTAAGCCAATGGGTTGCAACACCAGATTGTAGTGATACTTTTGTTGTGTGCCATCGGCAGTTTGCAACAATGTGATTTTGTTGACGGCGTTAAATTGCCAAGTAGTTTGGTGGTGTGTGTCTTCTAATGCTGGGCTTTTTCTCCAGTCAGGTTGTTGTTTGTAATCAACTAAAAAGGTTTTCTTTTGGCTGAGTAAGTTGTTAGTAATATTATAAATTAAGTTTTCCGTTCTGCCTGAGGCATCCTCAATAATGACGGTTTTGCCGTTTAAATTATTAACTGCTGCATCCGTTATAAAATCACCGTAATGAAACTGATGCACTCTATTGTCCATTTTTAACTTGCCTTCTTCTCCTGAAACATACTGATAGATGTGCCTTCCGTGATTGTCATATGTTGTGGATATACAAAAACCACGACTGTCCCATTTTTTCAACAACAAGCCTCGGATGTCAAAGAAACTAATGTGTATGCCACTGTCTACATTGTCCCATATCATAACAGAGGTTTTGCTATGACCCATGCTATAAGTGGTTTTAATATTTTGTATAGGAGGGCTAAGTGCTCCTAATCGTGGGTCGGCTTGAGCAATAACTCTGCCTTGAAAATCAATAGTTGTAGTGGTTGCTAAGTATTGTGGTTTTGTCTCTTTAGCATCCAGTAGTATTGACAGGTGTAGAAATACATGCCCTTGTGAATCTAGTAATTTGTATGCTGGCGTTTGATAAAAAATCTCGGAATTTTTTAATGCCAATTTCTCATCAGCCGTGGCAGGGATTTTTCCAGACATAACGCCTTTAAAATAAGGGCTGTCTTTAATGGTATCGCAACGGTCATAATCTGACTCGTGCCACGCACTCCATTGAGTTTTTGAGATAAAACCTTTGGAGGTTTGTATTTGATATAATCTGCCAAGTGGGTCGTAATACTTTAAACCAGGTGGCTGAATGTCAACGGGAAGATTGGCATTATAATCAGGGGTGTCAATATAATAACTTTCATAAAATTTAACCTTTTTGCCTTTGTTGTTGTAAGCAGATCTGCCTGCACAAATATAAGTTATTTTGTCATTATATTGTGTTTGCATTTTGACCTCTAATGCACGACCCAAGCCATCAAAATAAGTTATTTTAATAGGATATTGTGTTGTATTATCTGCCCCTTGGTGATGCACAAAAGTATCGCGTTTAACAAAAACATCGTTCACAGGTTGTTTATCATTTAACCAAGCAAAGTCATTGTAAAAAATGTAGCTACCTATAGACTGAATATATTTATCGGGATGTTTTATAATATCTGCCAAAGTCGGTTGAGAGATATTTTTGTAATGACTAATGTCTTCGTTACCTTCTGCTTGCTTATTGGTTTGACCATGCATGGATTCAATATAAACACGCCCTAGTGGATCGTAGCCCACCTCGTGAGTGTTGTTATTAATATCAATCAGTTGCCAAGGTTTTAATGCTTGGTAGTCAATTTTCCCCACCGTTGATTGTTGCACTGTTTTATCTGAAAATCCGTCTTTCAATGTGCTTGTTGTTTTGATGACAAATAAACTCTGTGGATCATATTGAAATTGAATATTTTTCCCAAACACATTGGTCACGCTACTAATCAGTTGAAATTTTGCCTGATAATGCACTACATCGCTTGGTATCCAATACAGCTTGTCTTTTAAAAGATAGCCGGCATTTTTTAAATCATCGGCATTGAGTTTGCCTTGATAGACTTTGGTAATGAGATCGGGTGTATAAGCGCTAGATTCATGATGGTGCGGTAAAAGTGGTAAACTCGCTTGTTTGTAGGGCAATACATCTTTTTGCTGTTTATCCCAATAGAACTGATTGGCACTGTTAAGCATGCGTGCCTGAATTTTATCTTTTGTAAAGGATGCATCATAAGCAATTGTGTTTTTTAGGGCAGTTTCAGTGACACTTAATAAATACGCCTTAGTAAAACAGTGGTCTATTTTTTCAAAGTCGGGTTTTTTGGCGCCATGTATTTCATAACTTGTGGTATTAATTGGCACACTGAGTAAAAACAAGTTTGCATCGTCTTGATTGAAATAAGTTTGCTGATTGAGTGATATTTTAAGTTGCTGCTGTTGTGGATACAATTTATTGATCACATCAGTATGGTCATTATTTCTACGCCCATAAACAACATTGCATGACAATAAAGGATGTCCATATTTATCTAACTTTAGCAGTGCTTGATAGGCTATTCTTGGATCTGATGCGTTTCTTTCATAGTGATAACTCAAGGTTTCATTGCCACTGACTAAAAAAGAAGCAGATCCGTGCCATGCATCCTTAGTTGTATCAGCCCGATACAATAATGATAATTGATAATTATGCTCACCTATTTCATAGGGCTGATCGGATTGCTTAGTTTTGTCTAAAGCATATACTTCACTTCTCAGTAGATGTCCTTGAAATGCTTGATAAGCCTCGTACAATGTCTTATTATCGCTAATGGAAAAATTAAAACTATTACCAGGTAAGTGATAAGCACGGGTATCTTGTTGATAAAACTCAGTTGCCAAATGTTGGTAAAAACTATTGTCTGTATCCACAACACCCGTAAAATACCATTGCTTAGTGTAAGCTGTGGGTTGATCAAGTGTATTGCTGGGTAAACTGGTTTGTTCATCATCCCAAAATTCAATGTAAGCAAAGCCTCTAAATTTTCTTGCATAAGTATCATAATGACCTTCGTGATAAGCGTGGCGTACAGTGGACTTTGATCCTGTTAGATTGTCTATTACTTGAATTTTATCAACCACTTGTATTGGAAAAGGCACATTGGTTTTCCATGGTTTTCCTTGTGCTTGATCAGCGAGAAAATAAGCCACTGAAGAACAGTGTGATATTTTATATTCTGCACCATAGCCATTGCTACTGTGGCATAGTAAATGTGGCTTTCCATCGGTGGCAAAATCATACCAAACAGGGTCAAATCCTGGTGTTGACAACACAAAACCCAAACTGCCTGCCCCCTTAATATCGCTAATCCAAATTTTAGAATAATTGTTATAAGGAATTTTGAGTGCTATGGTAATAGGGGCAGAAAATCCATTGCCCGACTGATTAAGGAAAATATGAAAACTATTGGCATTAAAATAAAGAATATCGGTGGCACCAGAGCCATCAGTATCAACCAAGTGCAATCGACTTGAATCAAAATCTTGAATGCTAGGTGCATTATCAAACACGACTTTTTCGGAGAATCGACCCCAGCCTAAAGAAGCCCAGCTTTCCACGCTGTTGTTGGTAATTCTAATGCGATGAATTCTACCGTCGCCAAACAAATCACCAAAACCTATCCAGTGTTTTGCATCGTGACTAAGGACAGGAACCTTGCTGCTGTTTTGAATTTGATAAGGCTTGGCAAAGCCTTTTTCATCCAAACCTATATAAACAATAATAGTGTCTTGATGGATTTGAATCAAACCACTTTGCCCGTTTCCATTAATATCAATATGCTCATTGGCACCTACTTGATTAACGAATTCTGCGCTATATTGTGCAAAATTTTGATACGGGGAAAAATGCCCATTATCCGATTGCAAAAAGAAGCCACCGTAAAGTGCATTGCCATACACAAAGTCTAATTTGCCATCATGATTTAAATCGGCAAAACTTTCTGTGCGTATATCGCGATGAAAACTTGGGATATTAATGGATGTAAATTTTTTATATTTACCGTTACCTAATGGTTGAGCATATAAAAAATTGCCCTCATCCTTATAAACAATACCAGGAATCCCATCGCCTTTTAAATCGATAAATTCAAAATTACGACTCCCTTCTAGCATATTCAAATGGTTGGGCAATGCTATGTCTTTGTAGTCATTCACACTAAAATTATGTTTAACATAATCAAAAGTAGTGGTGGGTAACTTTTGTGTTTGGTAGTTATTATTTTCTTTTCTATAGCCTGTTTGATGGTAGGAAACTAATTGACTAAAACCTGTTAGTTTTTCTGTTTGATAAGTAAAATTATAACTGTGATTCAAAAAAGGCTGTCCTTTATTTTCTGTTGGAAATTGATGATAAATTAAGATGTTTTGACACAAACGGTAACAGCGCCTTTCAAAGCCAGCTGAATAATGAGAAAAAGGATCGGCTCTTAGCGTCCATTTTTTAGGGGCACTTTCTGGGTGGGACAAATCATATTCACCGTAATCAAATACCACCTTATAGGTGTAGGAATCTTTTTTGGCAGATTTTTCACTCCAGTTGCCATACTCAATACTAGCAGGGTAGACATTGGCACCAACGACTCTATTTTTTTCGCTGGGCAAGGTTTTGTTGACACCAACACTGTCCTCTCGTTTGTAATGATAAAGAATATGGTTACCTTTTGCATCTTGGCTACTGCTAATGTTCCACTGTAAAATTCTTTGCTTGGCGTTGGGATCAACTATTTTGTCATTATCGTCTTTACCGTAAATATGCACTGTGCCCGAATGGTCTGTTATTTCCCAATATGGATTATGGTCGGTGGTCAACAGTTGTTTAATTTTAGAAAAACCTGATTCAATCCTTGACATGTAGGAGATGACAAGGGTTTTGTCAGCCATTTCCCGTTTGATTTCCAATAATTCACCCAGTTCACTAGCGGTAAAAGTATCATCATCATCATAATTAGGCACCCCATAATCTAAGTTTCTGGTGATATGGGGTAGGGTTAGACTAAAACCTAACCCGAATACTTCCATACCTGATCCTGAATTATAAGACAAATGTAGTGCTGGTTTTACACCTCTTGCACTTGGCATTCCTAGTGGAATACCAAATGAGCCTTCACCTTGGTTACCTACTTCGTAACTGCCTGTTCTTGTACTGAAAGATCCGCCGCTTTTGGGGATGGATAATTTTGGTATGGTTATTGGCTTCATTTTATGTAGTCGGTTTCCCACAACACAATGCTATCAATTCAATTTGTATTAATTGACTTGGGTCAAGAAAGCCATTTTTAAGCATCTTCTTAAAATCTTTATCGTTATTCATGGCAGTCAAATCAAATGATAATGTCCAATTTGTGTCAATGGTATCTTTTTCGGTACTTTTCACTAAGCCTAATGCAGTTGCCCAGCCGATACCAGACACAGTAGTCATAGTAGGTGGCGTTTTGCTTTTTGGACACCAAGATTGACCTAACACATTCTTACTATCACCAGCTGACACTTGGTTGGTTATGTTGACGGGAAACACATTATTGTTAACATTTAGCGACAATATTGCAATCTTTGTAGGAATAGTGATATCGGAATTGGTGGTAATCTTAAAAATAACGGAATCCAAACTTACAGAATTAAAATACTTCAATTCTCTAGCATTAAAATCAAACTTAAGTTGTTGCTTTTTGGTATCAGAATGATCTTGCATAAAAGCTTGCCAATTACTAGAAAAACTTTGGGCTAAATCATAATAAAGTGCAGTTGGATAATCGGCACCTTTTGCTAACGCCGTATTTACCGAACCAGCAAAATCCTTGCCACCATCAATTGCAGTATAGCGAATATTGATAATAACATCTGAGATGCTACTGTAATCAATTCTATTATTTGCTGGCGGCATGGAGAGGTTCCAGGTTGAGACTGCCCCTGTATTCTCAAAAGGTAGATACAATTCATCTTTAAAATCAAGTTGGAATAAGCCCGAATCTTCAATGCCACGAGAAATAGCGATTTTTTGATTACCGCGCCAATCTTGACGAATACTTTTTGGTAGTGTTTTTGGTTCTGGTTGCCCTAATAAATATTTAACCGCTTCAATATCGGCATCCAATACCACGGAATTATGCAATTGCGACAAGGTTGCGTGAATATTTTGATAAGGACCAACAATGGCAGGAATACTAATAGAAATGCTTTTAATTTGACGCTGATAGTGCCCTGGAAAATCGTAATCAAATAATCTTTCAGTCAAAACGAAAGTGCAGTCACCTTTGGCTTTAAAATGAATTAATGCTTGTGGGGCAAAATCATTTAAAGAAATGGTTTTTTCTATTTCTAGTTTTCTATGGCTTAAATAAGTTTTATAAGATTGCTCCATTGATGTCAAACTACTAAGCAAACTTTCCCCTGCTACCAACCCTCTATGTGCAGAATCCCAATAAATTATATTAATAAATTCCTTCTCATTGTTTAATTCAAATTGATAAGCTTTTTGTGCCAATACAGCAGTTTTTAATGCCAATTGATATTGCTGGTGATACAAAGCAGAAATTCGACCTGATAACCATTGATAAAGTTCCTCGTTAGTAAATTTATGTTGCAAATACTTAGCAATAGCTTTACTTTGTTGAATCTGTGTTGCATGATTAACTAAGTCTTGCTGGGCTATTTTAATTCTAACTTTACTTGCCGAAATTTGACAGCCTATTTCTTTTATTTGATCATCGGCTTGGCTTGAGGATAACTGCCATTCTTGTTTGCGTCTGTCATAACTACCATTGGTTAATTGTCTCTGCGAGCTGTAAGCCTTGTAGGTTGAAAAACCCTGTAGTGTTGTAGCAATAGCCGATGCTACTCCGCCTAGTTGAACGCCACCATAAGTCATGGCAAGAGGCGACCCTGACTGAGGAACACCATAGACAAGTGAGGCAGCACCAGAAGCGACAGAAGACGAAGTAGAAAAATCTATGCCAGCATCTTCCAGTGTTTGGGCTTTTTTTTCATAAGTAGACATATCTTCTTTAATTAATTTATCATAATACTGTTTTTTATCTTGGATAGATCTTATACTGTTGTTTAGCCCAGCTGAAACATGTTGCTCCTGCTTAATGCTGTCTTGTTTTAGACTGCTAACTAAACTTAACATCGACTTTTCATGAGTGTTATGTAGTAAAGATAGGTTTTCTGCGTCGTATTTTTCTAAACCCTCCTCCAGTGATTTACCTAATGAAATCACATTATCAATACATTGTCTAGCCAATTGCACAATAGATGCAAAACGGTAAATAGGGGCATTACCTTGATGTGGGCTGGCATTTAAGGCGTTTCCTCCTGATGCTGCTGCCCTAACTAATTCTAGTGGGTTTATGGGCGGTGCAAACAAGGCTAATTGTTGAAAATTACCCTCAATATCTAAGCTGTCATGGATCTTGTGTAAACGGTCTGTCACTGTATCCCAACGCGCTATTAATTGGCTATTTTCTGGGATACAAAAATAACTCGTTAAATCATTAAATGGCTGGTGGACTGCTTTTGTTGTCGGTATATCTTTAAAGCTAAATTTATTTTCCATATTAACCAAAAACTCTGGAATGTGGTTTTTGCCATATTTTTGCAATATATCTGAAAAACTAGCGGGGCTTTGTTGATGTTTGGAGCCTAAATCTTCTGGTTTAGCGCCTAGTAAATCATAAGCATATAAATACAACATCGTTGCTTCATTAATTGATTCACGCGTATCAATGGTAAATAAATTGTCACCCCACTGAATCAAAATATCAACATATAGCATTAACACATATTTTTCAAATGCACCAATTCTAAGTTGTGCAATAGCAAAAGGATCAAAGGGGTCATCTTCATACTGCTGGATAGCAGGATTGCCATCAGTTAACAATTGCTTAATAGTTTGCAATGTATGATTACGGAAAGGTTGAAAATTCCAATAATGATTAACTGGGCTGATTAGATGATAATTGTCTAATATGTCTCTTACTATCTGCGTTGGTATTTTATCTAATTTTAGAAAACTTAAGTCTTCATTGCCTTTGTAATTTTTATTAACATCACCATTGTTGTCAATATAAGGCTGATCATCTAATTTGGTATTTTGCAATGTCTTAAAGATAGCAGCCGACATATCTTCCTTAATTTGTTTTGGCGCCTGATCAGAAAAAGTTTTTGAGAATATATGTTTGCGTTTTTTAGAGGGGTTGAAAATATATCTAAGCCAGTCAATGGCTTCTTCAAACTTGTTTTGATCGCTTAGGTTTTTGGCAATTAAAATAGGCGCATGGAAAAATAACTCCCAATAATATTGGGCGTAAGGTCCTTGCATGAAATCAATTTGGTCATTTTTTAGGATATTAGGTAATTTTGCACCTTTGGGGGGAGTTAAATCAGTAATTATATTTCCTGCAGTGATTGGAGTTTGTTGATTTTCTAACGATAACACCTGTTCAATGCTACTTGAATTAAGTTTCTTTTGTAGTTTTTCAAAGGCAGGCGTACCCATGCGAATAATATTGTAATCTATATCTTCGCAATCATTTAGGCTGAATTTAACATTAGACAATGCTAAAGGATAAGGGGTGTTAAAAATCTCAAGGCTCGAATCGCAATTTATAATTTGAGCAAACATATTTGCAAATTCCCTGTCCGTAAGTGTCAATATGGGTGTGGGTGCGTCAGCTTTAAGTTCAGCAATCAGTTTTGATTTAAATAGTTGATAACCTTGGTCGGCAATGATTGGGTAAGCGATACGAGAATTAGCATCTATTAAATTTACAATTTTTTTATCCTTATTACAGCTCAAAGCTGTATAAACCAAAGCAGAGGCAATTTCTCTATCCTTTGTATTTTTCCTGTCTAACAAAGATTTAACGAAAAAACTCTTAGAAAGATAAGGAGAGGCGCACATAATATTAAATACTTCTTGAACAGAGTTATTGTCTAACCCCATTTTAGCCAGATATACCTCTAAACCTGTCCAGCCATTAACCTTCATATCTTCTATGAATTTATCTGTATTTGCAAAACCATAAAACAAACTGCCTATAAGGGAAGAGAATGCCTTTGTAAAGCCACCAGAACCATCGATAGATGTTAATGGCGTCATATAACCATCATTAAGAAATTTTGTAAATATTTTTTGTGACACATCGTCAGATATGCTGTTCGTTGTAAAGCTGTCCATAGTTAATAAAGGTGTGCTATAAAATAGATTGGAAGAAATAATGCCAGATTGTTTTATTGTTTTTGACTGTAGATTTAAGAGCAAAGAATCCTTTTTGTTGTTATACAAAAAGGCACCTGATTTATTTTTTACAGCAAATTGCCTACTGTGCTTTACATCAATATTGGCAAACAGCATTAGTGTTCTATTGTTTGCCCCCGTCATTAGTAATTGGTTAATAACACTAAATAGTTCCGCAGTTGGAGTAACGCCAAGTAGTTCCATTATTAGCACGGTCTTCTCCTCGACCGTCAAAAGAGAGTATTTTATCGTCGCATAATAGTTGCTCCCCGTTTGCTCTATACAATTCGCTTTGATTGCCTTGCTAATAAAATGATCAAGGGTTACTTTTACAGGCGTTAACAAAGTCGTTAATTCGTAAAATTCCAATACTATAAGCTGCGTATCTTGTACACTGTTACCGAATTGAAAATTGCTGTAGATATTTCCTGCTGCATTCGCATATAGTGATTTATTGTAAGAATTACCACTAATAACAAATCTTCTGTCTACATTTAAAAAAGAAGAAGGGGTGGGTGAGCTAGAAGCACAGATCCCAACCTCTGTTTCTATTTGTTCTAAGTATTGATTAAACACTCTAATACCAATATAAGGCATAAGCACATCAGTTGATGTCGTATTAACATGTTTTTCCAATATATTGAATAAGCGTGTTTGAAATTCCTCTAAAGCCTGTATATTTTCTGCTGCCAAATTAGGAACCTTAACATCGTCTTTTTTTGCCAACTTGTTAGCAAAAGGACCGTAATACACGGCGATATCATTATCAATATGACTCACATACACGGTGTTCCAATCATCAGAATCCATATCTGTAAATAAACCCGAAAACAACCGGTGAGTATTACTGGATTTTTCTAATCTATTAACACCAATATCTTGCTTATCATCAACATAAACAACCTCTTCAGCTATTAATGTTTGGGCAGTCTCCCAAGATTCGTCTTCTTTGAGGAAAGAATGCTTAACTGTGGCTTGATAAATGTCTAAGTTATTGGTTCTAACTTCGCCTACCCCAGCTGAGTCAGTGCTGGTTTTTGATGAAACAGTAGAAGAGTTGACTTTTGTAATTTCCACCCAAAACAACATTAACTTGCCGGCATAATAAATAGGTGTAACATTCTTACTGTTATTAATATTGATGCCCATATCGTTCCATAGCGACCAAACACCGTTACCCTGAAAATCAAAATCATCATTCAGTTCGTAAGTATAAGTGCAATAATAGTATTTTGGCGGATGCGCTTTACTAACCGCAAAGAAATAATAAACTGCTCGATTGTCATTTTCAGTGTAATAACTAGACAAATAATTCAAATCTACAATTTGCCCAAAATCCTTAAAATACTTCTTAAATGATGCTTCTACAGATTCTGTGGTAATGCCACTTTGTAATAAAATTTGAGAAAAGTCTTGAAATGCTTTGGATTGGTTTTTCCTTAAAGTGGGTTCCAAGTAATTTTCTGGATAGAGGTAGATTTCTCTATTGGCTTCCCAAATACGATAATTACTAATCCATTGCCACCATTTTTCTTCTATCTCAATCTTATCAATATGTTGCTCAATACTAAGTTTTACGCGTTGTAAATAAAGCTGTGAAGCGTCAATCGCTTCTTTGATGTAGGAAGTGTTAATTTTTGCTGAAACATTAACATCGGTCAGCAAAAATTCAGACAAATTCCTTGAAGAGCGGATATCGGGATAAGTTTTCGCCAAAAACCAGGTGGCAACTACTGCTGTAACATTGCGCTTTCTCTCTAGCACGCCCTCTGATATGATTTGTGTCGCCACTTGAAAGTTACTGGGTGTATAACAGGACTTCAACTGTGTAAGTAGTAAATTTTCTGCCTCTTGCATATTTGTGCTACTACCTGTGGTTTTATCAGACAAGGAAAACAGCATATCCACATTGTTTCCAATGCTGCTGGTTAAAGAAAATATACTATCTACTAAAACTAAAAAAGATACAATAGATTCTTTACTGTAGCGTGCTAACACTGCCTGAACTTGATCATTGTCCCAGTTGGTTATGTGGTGCAATATTTTGTCCGAATCTTTTGATTTTTTACTTTTTTTCTCTACATAGTCAATGAAATTATTATCGGTATCACTAAATTTGTTTTGTAAATCTCTAAAAGCAACTAACCCCTGTAATTGAGTTAGATTAATGCCTACTTTTGTGATGTCATCTACTGGAAATTTGACAAAGCCATACGCTGTGGGGTGTTTAGCAATACTAGATAGTAGTTTGGCATCATTAGACTGCAAAAGCTTGTTAAGTGTTAAAAGGCGTGAAAATTTAATAATTATCAGCTGAACGACAGTAATATCAGTGCTTGTAAGAAAAGTAACTATCCAACTTTGAGAGCCACTCGCTTGGGTGTTCATATCAAACAACGCTTTCATTATGTCTTGCGTGGTATTTAAAAAGCCAGCAATACTATTAATAAGCTTAGTTGTTGTCGCATCAGTTGGGTTTTTGCCTTTATCCAATGACAATACAATTAATTTTCTGAGAGAAACAAGCCATTGAGGGAAATCTTTTAGATGAAACCTTAAATCAATATAACGACTAACGCTGGCATTGATAATGTAATCCACCTTAAAGGCATTAGTGTTATGTTTTTTCATCCATAATGTAGCATTGGCTAATGCTATTAAATCATCAATTGGGTTCTTATAAGCATCTATATTTGGCTTAGGTTTGTTTAGAAGTTGATTGATAACAACAAACTCAGTAATACTAATATTCAACCATATTGCAATAGAACTGTAAGCGTGTAATAACGATAAATTTTCAACACTCAATGGTAGTTGTTGTGTAGAAATATTAAGTATTTTTAAAGTGTATGTGCCCAATGTTAATAAATCTGCTCTCCCTAAACCAAATTGGTTTAGGATATCAATCACTGGCAAGGGTATTTCTTTTTTAGATAAGTCCCAAATTCGCACTGTGTCCTTATAAGCAGGATTGCCTGCATATATAGGGTGGTAGGGATTGTCGTTATTCGCACCATTAAAGATAACATCAAAAGGTGCCGCAGATACAACGCCAGCACCAATGCCGTAAGTTTTGATAATCCCTAAACTGTTGAGTATATCAACAACAGGCTGTTGTAATAAATCAGCCAGTTGGTAGATTTTACCAACCGTTGTTAAATCATCATTACACAAAGCGTCAGTACGATTTTTTTGGCTGCCACTATCATAAGGTGTCAGACCAGTTAGTAAGAATTCTGCCACATTCAGCAACCAATCCGCATCTTGAAATGAAAGCCCTGTGTAGCGAGAGAAGCGAATAAAACGCCCAATCATATCAAGATTATCGACAACAACAGTGCTATCGCTTGCTACATTTAAATTTTTAATGGTGTTATCTTCAATATAAAAATAATGCTCGGTAATGGATGTATGCTTGAAAAGGTGTTTACTGATGTAAAAATTAGCCGCATTTTTTGTTTCCGTATCAACATTTAGATTTTGCTGGAATAAATCAAGTAATTGACTTGCATCAAGATCTGCTTGTTTGGAAAAAACTGCCGTTGCCTCCATCTTTGCTAAAATAGTTGGATCGCCAAACCCCCATAATTTAGCCTGTGCTTTTGCATCTGTTACTGCCGTCGTTACTAGCGTGTATTGGCTTGGCGATAATGTTAATATTTCACGATAAAGATGTTTTGCATCTACTTGTAATGTTTTGTAAATGGTTAACAAGTTCAATCCGGCTTGTTTAAGCCCAGAATGAATTTGCATTAACGGTAAACAAAAGGGTAAAACAAAAGGGTAAGTAGTGGCATCCAACCAAGTAGCATAATTAGATTTTGCATTAGGGATAAGATTTTGTAAAAATTCATCAATTCTTTCGTTAACAATTTTTAATTTTAGAACCTCAGTTGTGGTATTTTTCTGTGTTAATTTAAGTTTTTTTATATCGGGTCTTCTGTCAAAAAAATGCAAACCTTTGGGGATGCTGGCAGTATTAGCATCGCTAATATAAACTTGAGTAATGCGCATTAAATCTAACAAATAAGCAGCTGGACCAAAAATAGAGCTGAACTCAGGGCAGTCATAATAATCTAAATCGCCAAATAGCATTTCATAACTGGGTAAATCCTCAAAACTGGCAAAAATATCAGGATCTGCGGTAAATGCTTTGGTGTTGGAAAACCCACCAGATGGGTGTAAATTCTTCGCATTCGCTACTATGTGCATACTTGTCGATCTAATAGTTTGAGCAGCTTTATAAACCTCCTTTAACTGCTCACTACCAGAAAAATCTTGGCATAATTGCAAAAACTGTTGAAGTGGCGTGGCTGCAATATGATTGGCAGAATCAAAGCCTTTGTTGGCAAAATAAGTTGCTGTTTCGCTAGATACATTTAATCGCATCAATCTTTGATGTTTAGCAAGCTGCTTCCATTCTTCACTGTTGTGAGTAAGGTTATGTTTTTTTAAGGTTGCTTTGTCAAATAAGTTAATGGTTTTAATATTCAATTTTTTCTCCTTTAAGAATTCTAGGTTATTTATACAGGGGTTTCATTATATTTTTCCTTTGAAAAATAAGGCTAATTGCCTGGTAAGGCATCAAGTAACTTGGCTGAATAAAATATTTCAACTGTTACATCTGGGTCATCAATTTGACAAGAAACAGCTTCGGCAACAGCATCAATGGCTGCTTGAGAGGCTTTTTCATTCAACATAATGTAAAAACCATCCGTATCTGTTTTAGTGTAAAAATCACGAATCTGCACATTAGTAACTTTAGCTCCATGGTCTGGAGAAATAATAGTCGGATGAAGGTCACCAACAAGATCCTCGGTTGATGTGTTAATAATAACCCCATTTTTACGGTAAATAAGCGTATAGTTACGCCTCTCAATAGATAAAACATCCTCTGTTGTATATTTACCCAATGAAGCTGTCGTTTTAGAGCCTTCTATGACAACAATCACCCCATTGTTGGCAAACATACAATGATAAGGTTGACTTATATCTTTATTCCCAAAACCAAACATCACTTGACTATCAGTTTGTCCCATACTAAGACTGATGCGGCCATCATGCTTCATATAACTTGACGAATAGAGACCGGCTAAACCCCAACCCGATTTCGGACCAATAAAAGTAAAAAGTAATGTGTTGATACCTGTAACTGTATAGCCTCTACCTAAGTCAAACTTTGGTATTTTATCTTGATTAATAGTCGCAACAACAGTGTGGTTGTAACTTACCTCTCGAGTTGCTTTATTCAAACTAATGCCTTTAACATTCTTGATTCCAAACAAACCATCAGCAGGGTAAGAAGTATACTGCAACATGTCAGTAACCGAAGCACCTAGATCCGCAAAAGTAACACAAAAATGCATATCTTTAGTTGTTATAACGGTTGATGCATAAAAGACCATTCCATTTTTTAAATAGGTAATAGTATTGCCACACCTTTTAACAGAGAATACATCGTTAATTGTATGTTTGCCAAATGAAGGTAAAGATTTCGGAGGGTTTCCGCTTTCCCGAATAGATATAACCCCATTATTTGAAAATATGGCGTAGTTAAGAACAGAGAAGGTATGACTTGAGAGGTTAGCAGCAAGACCAAACATTACTTGTTTGTCAGTTTGTCCAAACCTAAGAGAAACATATCCTTCTTTAAGAATGCCTGATGAATAAGCAATACTATTACCCCAACCACCGGCCTTAGCGGTGTTTATTATTTCGTTTTTAGTAATTTTACAGCCCACACTTTGATCGAATTTAACTGTAAAAGACCCTTCAGTGGCAGGATAATAATTATGTTGCAGTACATCGGTAACCGAAGCGCCTATATCTGTAAAAGCAGAACAAAAATGCACATCCTCAGTAGAATTAACAGTTGATACATAAAAGGTAACGTCATTTTTAAGGTAAGCAACAGTATTGCCGATTCTTTCAACAGAAAAAACATCGTCAATTGTATGTTTGCCAAATGAAGGTAAAGATTTCGGTATATTTCCGCTTTCCCTAATAGATATAACCCCATTATTTGAAAATATGGCGTAGTTAAGAACAGAGAAGCCCTCCTGACTTGAGAAAGTGTCGGAAAAACCAAACATCACTTGTCTGTCAGTTTGCCCAAACCTAAGAGAAACACGCCCATCTTTAATAACATCTGATGAATGAACATAGCTGCTCCAGCTGCCAGGATGGGCGATGTCTATTATTGTGTTTTTATTGGTAATTTTACAATGCACAATGTGGTCAAATACAGGGATAAAAATACCTTTTTTTGGGCTTGATGTCTTGAAATTCAAAGCCAAATTATCCAAATCAGGAATGTTGTTAAAAGTAACAAGATTTTGATCGGCGGGTGGAATACTACCGAATATAGATGCAGGTATGGTGAGTGTGTTTGCACTTTTACTGCCTTCGGCATTTTTCACACTCAAAGTTACCTCTTGTGCATCATCTGAAAAACTAACATTAACTGCCCTAGTGACTGCTTCAACGCCTTCCTTGGTGGCAGCCTTATTAAAAATAATGACCAGCCCTTGTTTGGTCATATTTTCAACCGAATTTCCAGTGCCAATAACGACGCCGTTATACAGTATTTTTTGGGTATCAGACTCAAGGCTTATTTCATTAATTTCCCTGATATTAAAGTGAGCGAGTTTCGGGTTAGCGGTATTAAAAATAATACGTAAATTATTATAATTTTTATGGGTAATAGATAAATCTTGACATTTTTCAAATAAAGTTGAATCATGAATCCTAGGAATAGAGCCACTAAGCACGGGTGGCAAATCATTTTGGGCAGGCATAAGTATTTGTCCTTGTGATTAAAAAATGGAAAATAATATCATAAAAATCTTGTGCGTAAACATAAATAGCCATAAAAAATTTACTTTTTATCTATTTGTATCATTTATCCAGTGATATTCGTTTGTCTTTATAGAGAGGAAAATCCAGTTTTACCTCTGCTAGGATAAGGTTTAAATAGCCACCTATTGAGCTAACCATTCAGGATGATAAATGAGCGCAAGGTTTTATGAATTGCAGGGTTGTTTTAATGTTGTTGGTTGCTAAAACCAGTGCATTTTCTTCATTTCTTAGCCAGGTACTTTGGCGTTTGCAGAGTTGGCGGGTGGCAATGATGGCTTTTTCTATCAGGTCTGTTTTGCTGATTTCACCGTTTAAATATTGCCAGGCTTGGCGGTAGCCAACACAACGGATAGAGGGTAAGTTTTCGTGTAAATTTGGGTTTTGTTTTAGAGTTTTTACTTCTTCTAAAAAGCCATTTTCCAACATTGATAAAAAGCGGGCTTCGATACGCTTGTGTAGTTCAGCTCGTTTTGGCATTAGAATGATTTTTTTAATAGGGTGGTTAATACTAGGTTGTTTGTTGCCTTGTAGTTCGCTTAGGGTTTTGCCGCTGAGTTCAAATACTTCTAATGCACGGGTAATGCGTTGTGAGTCGTTTGGATGAATGCGATTTGCAGCTTGTGGGTCAATTTTTTTTAAATCTTTATGTAGTATGGCAGAGCTTTTGTCATGAAGTAATTGGTTGAATTTTTCTTTAGATGCTTTGGTAGATTCTGGCAGGTTAGAGAGTCCATGTTCAAGCGCGTTAAAATAAAATGAAGTGCCACCAACTAAGATGGGTGTTTCACCATTTTTGAAGGCAGTTTCGATTTGTTTGTTGGCATCACGCATAAAATCAAAAGCTGAGTAAGTGTCTTCTGGGTTGCAAATATTAATTAAATGATGCGGATATTTTTCTAAGATAGTTTTGTCAGGCTTGGCAGTGCCGATGTCCATACCTTTATAAATGAGTGCTGAGTCAACGCTGATGATTCTTGCTTTGAATGTATCTGCCAGTTGAATAGCCAGATTGGTCTTACCTGAGGCGGTAGGACCCATCAAAAATACAACAGTTTGGTTGGGTGTTTGTAGCATAAAAAGTACTTTGAATTACTAGGCATTAATTTGATATAACCTACATTATAATATCAGCACTAATAAAAGTCTCACAGAATAAATGATGTTTACAATTGAAAATCAAGTAACGGGTAAAGTTTTTAGAACTGATGGCGATGGTGCTATTTTGGATGACGCACTTATCCATGGATTAAATTTCCCTTATGGTTGTCAAAAAGGCTTTTGTGGAAAATGCAAGGCGACGATTATTGAGGGCGAAGTGGGTTACGAAGGTGCTATCCCGAATGGCATTACGCCTGAAGAGGTGGCTGATGGTATGGCGCTGTTGTGCCAGTGCCGCGCTAAATCTGATGTGGTGTTGGTGGTTGATGAACTTGATAGTGTGGCAGATATTGAAGTGCGAACACTACCTTGTAAGGTGCAAAGTATTGAGCGCCTTAATCACGATGTGACGCAGATATTTTTAAAAATTCCAAATGCGGAGTCCTTACAATATTTGGCAGGGCAGTATATTGATTTAATTCACCCTGATTTTGAGCCTCGGGCTTTTTCTATTGCTAATGCACCGGACAATAACGGCTTGATAGAGTTACATGTGCGTTTGATTGAAGGGGGTAAATTTACCAATTTTGTTTTTAATCAATTGAGAGAAAAGTCGCTATTGAAACTGGAAGGACCCAAAGGGGGTTTCTTTTTTAGAGAAGACAGTAAAAAACCTGTGATCTTAATGGCTGGCGGTACAGGATTTGCACCGATTAAATCTATTGTTGAACACGCGATAGCCACTAAACTTGATCGAGCAATTTATATTTATTGGGGCGCGCGTGATGAGGTAGATTTGTATATGGATTTGCCTCAGCAGTGGGCGAATGAAAACGATAATATTTATTTTGTACCCGTGTTGTCACAGCCAAATAAAGATTGGCAGGGCAGAAAGGGCTTTGTGCATGAAGCTATATTGGAAGATTTTGAGGATTTAACTGGGTATGAAGTGTATGCCTGTGGGCCACCAAAGATGGTTAAATCTGCGGCTAAAAGTTTTGTTGAGCAAGGTATGATTCAGGATAATTTCTTTGCAGATGCCTTTGTGTTTGCTTTTACAGGGAAGAAATAATGAATGATATGCAACAACACTTAACAGAACAACTTACCCTTGCACTCAATCCTGTGCATTTAGAAGTCATTAATGAGTCTAATCATCATTCTGGGTCTGCAACGCAGTCACATTTTAAACTGGTGGTGGTGAGTGATGACTTCTCTGAGCTTAAACTGATTGATAGGCACCGATTTATCAATCAATTATTTAAAGCAGAATTAAACCATATCCATGCTTTAGCGATGCATACTTACACGCCAGATGAGTGGGGGATAAAAAATGGTGCACCTGATTCTCCTAAGTGTGCAGGGGGTTCAAAATCTTAAAAATTATTCCATTGCTGTTGTCTCTTTTATTGAGCTTATGTTTTGCTCAGAATGAAGCAAAGCCAGAACAAAAAATAGTTGAAACATCTAAGCGCTTTACTTCATATCAAAAATCACCCATACAATTAAGTGAAAATGATTTATGGCGGCGTATTTCTAAGGGCAATACGCTAAAGCCTCGCTCTCAAAAAGATTTGTATTGGCATATTAAATGGTTTAAGGATAATCCTAATTATTTAACGCGAGTGAGCAAACGCGCTCAACCTTATTTGCATTTAGTGGTTCGAGAAGTAGAAAAAGCAGGCTTGCCGATTGAGTTGGCGCTATTACCTATTGTTGAGTCGGCATATTATCCATTTTCTTATTCACACGGTACAGCATCAGGCTTATGGCAATTTATTCCTGATACGGGAAAACTCTATGGGCTAAAGCAAAATTATTGGGTGGATGAACGCCGTAGTGTGATTCGATCAACGCGTTCGGCGGTTAAGTATTTAAAGAATCTACATGCCTTGTTTAAAGGGGATTGGTTGTTGGCGATTGCCGGTTATAATTCTGGACCGGGTAGGGTGCAAAGGGCAATTGCCAAGAACAAAGCCAAAGGTAGAAAAACAGACTTTTGGAATATCTCCCTACCTAAGGAAACCAAAGGTTATGTACCAAGATTGTTGGCAGTGGCAGAGTTGATTAAAAACCCACATAAATATGGACAAACGATTACCTTTATTGCTAATGAACCAAAACTTGAATCAGTGTATGTATATTCGCAACTGGATTTATCCCTAATTTCTCAGTGGACTGGGTTAAGTTTAGATAAGCTTTATATGCTTAATCCTGATTTAAATCGTTGGGCAACACCCGATGTTTCTCGTTATGAATTGTTATTGCCCATTGAAAAAGTGGCAAGCTTTAAAAAAGCGCGTGCGGCTTATCCAAAGAAAAAACAGCTGAATTATAAGCGTTATACGATTAAATCAGGCGACAGTCTCAATAAGTTGGCAAAAAAATTCAATTCATCAGTGGCTTATATTAAGAACATTAATCATATAGAAGGTTTGAAAATTAGACACGGTGAAAAAATCATTATCCCTATCCCTAAAAAGTCAAAAGACTATTACTCATTATCTAAAGACCAGCGTACAGAACGGCGGTTAAATAGCCAAAAACACGGTAAAAAATTCATCCATAAAGTTATTAAAGGTGAAAATTTGTGGTTGATATCTAACCGTTATGATGTGCCTGTTGAAAGCATTATTAAGTGGAATAATTTATCTAATACCACCAAAGGTCTACAAATCGGGCAAAAATTAATAATTTGGCAGGTGTTAAAAGTCAAAGCATCAAAACTAAAAGACCTTACTAAAATTGGCGTGAAGGTTAAAAGAACGATAAATTATCGCATTAGGGCTGGCGATAACTTATCGGTCATTGCACATAAATTTGGTGTGCGCGTGTCGCAACTACGCAAGTGGAATAAATTGTCTATTAAAAAGTCATTGAAAATTGGCAAGAAACTTAAAATTATCAAATCCATTGTTAAACAATAAGGCGATCAAATGAATCAATTACCTATTTATAAAATCTTTGTAGCGGGTTTTGCCTTTGTCTTAACACATTGGAAGAAGATTATTGAAATATCAATCTTGCCGTTATTGTTAGCGTTGCCGTTATTAAGCTTGTCTGCGGAAATTATTGAATTAATAGGTATTTTTACGAAAGAAAGTACGGTAAAACCTGAAAATATTCAGGTTCCCAGCAATGTTCTTGTTTATTCTCTGTTGTTTTTATATGGGTATGCGAGTTTGTCAGTTAACATGTATCGATTGGTGGTTTTTGGCGTACAAAGTGTCTCATGGATGTCGATTTTTAAAATACGGCAAATTGTTGGCTTTATTGGACTAACTTTTTTTATTAATTTAGCAACGGGTGTGCCATCGTTGCTCGTTAATCAGATCTGGCTATACCTTGTGATTTCTTTTTTCCTTATTCCAATTTCATTGAATTTTATTAATATTGCCACTGATCAACCTTTAAAATTTAAGTGGGAACTCAATGTTGTTACGCAAATAAACTTATTCTTGTTACAGATTATATTGCCGTTGTTAATCGCAATAGTGGTCAATTTTTTAATTTCTAGTCTTGAATTAGCAAGTGTGATTAGTTGGATCGTTAAAGTGATTATTTTTTATTGGAGTTCAATTACATTGGCACTGTGTTATCAGTTAATCACTAAAGAGTCTCAATCTAATACTTCAAAGTAAAACCTTTTGGATACCTCATATCATAAGTGGCTTTGTCCAAGCGCTTGCGCGCTACTTTTTTTCTGAGTTTTTTGTAGGTCTTTAAAAAGCGTGCTAAGCGCTGATTTTTTTGTTGATAGCCCAAGTTCACTTTAATATTTGGCTTGAATACAAGCCGATCAATGTGTGTTTTGGAAAATGATTTGATGAGCATTTTCCCAGCTTGTTTTTGATAATTTTGATAGTCTTGATAAAGTTGCATAACGATTGTTGGATTGGCTTTGGAGCGTGCTAATGGCGCTGCAGATTTAACAGTTTTTTGAGGGCTAAATAATTCGCCGTTATTAGATATATAACCTGTGCAATGAGGTGCTTGCTTTTTTTTGCAATCATTATTTTCCCAACGCATTGCAATTTGTTGAGACTTAATCTTAATTTTAATATCGTTAGAAAGCCATTTTTTGGTGATATGTGCTTGAGCAACCCACGGCTGAAATTCTAATAGTTGCTTAATTTTATCTGTATCAAATTGGTATTTATTGTTGGTGAGTGCGTGGATGCTTTTTTTTAATACTGTTTGTGCAATGGGTAATTTAGTATCAATCTCCCAAGTAATTTTTGCTTTCAAAAAAGGGCTCTCCATTACTCTTAGTACCCCCCATACAATAAGTCCTATGATACTAAGAACAGTAAAACTGATAGCCAGTGGCTTTATTTTTTCTCTGAGCGTTTTTTTGCGTTTGTTGAATTTAGGCCTGCGTTTTTTCTTAACCATTGACAATCGCTAATACCAATTCATCAAAACTTAAGCCAGATGCTTTAGCAGCCATGGGTACCAGTGAGTGAGAAGTCATGCCAGGTACGGTGTTGATTTCTAATAAATAAGGTGTGTTGTTTTTGTCCAAAATGAAGTCAACACGCCCCCAAGTTTTTGCGCCCATCACATTAAAAGCTTGCAGGGCAATTTCTTGTAAGTGTTTTTCATCTGCATTTGAGAGTCCACACGGGCATAAATATTGGGTTGCATCAGAGATATATTTGGACTGGTAATCATAAAATCCTTGGTCTACTTTAATTTGAATCACAGGTAAAGGTTTGCCATTGAGAATTGAAACAGTATATTCACTGCCTTCTATCCACTTTTCAATGAGCACAGTATCGTCATATTTAAAGGCTAATTTTAAAGCAGGTTTTAGTTGTGACATATCTTCAACCTTGCTAATGCCAACACTTGAGCCCTCTAATATTGGCTTAACTGCCCAAGGTAGGGGAAAATCAATCTCAGGTATTGCCTGTCCGATATTAGCAACAATCCAAGGCGATAGTGCTAAATTGTGTTGTTTCCAAATATCTTTGGTTTTGGCTTTATCCATACATTGCTTAGATGCATTTGCATTTGAGCCTGTGTAGGCAATATTGCGCTTCTCAAGTTGCCTTTGAATCGTACCATCTTCGCCCCCACGACCATGCAATGCGATAAAAGCCTTGTCAAAATTCTGCGCCCAAAGTTGATTAAGATTGTCACCCAACCAGTCAAACTTAAAGCAATCAATATTTTGATTCTTTAAAGACTTGTAAATAGATGCTCCACTGTTTAAAGAGACATCTCGCTCGGCTGAATTGCCACCCATTAATACTGCTATCATATTATCACCACTTCAGTTTCTAGATTAATATTGTATTTAGATTTTACGGTTTGTTGAATGTATTTAATGAGATTTTCAATATCATCTGTACTGGCGTTATCTTGATTAATAATAAAGTTGGCATGTTTGTTGGATACGCAAGCACCACCCATACAAAAACCTTTTAAGTCGCTGTCTTCAATGAGTTTTGCGGCAAAATTATTGGGTGGATTTTTAAAGACACTGCCGCAATTCGCCTCACCAATCGGCTGAGAATCGTTACGCTTTTTTAACAAATCCTGAATGTCTTGCTGCTTACCAGTCTGTGGAAACTTTAAATTTGCACCAATAAAATACTCACCCTTGTGCTGTGGTACTACTTTTCTGTAGGCAATATCAAACTCAGTGACGCTACGCTTAAACACCTCGCCTAAAGTATTAATAGTGGTGACAGATTCAACCAAAGACCAAATCTCAAAACCAAATGCACCCGCATTCATTGCTAATGCACCACCGACACTACCTGGAATGGCACTTAAAAATTCAGCGCCATTCAAGTCCTGAGATCCGTAAAATCGAGAGAGTTTTGCCAGTGTTACACCTGCATCTACTTGAATAATACCATCTTTAATGCCCAGTTGATTGAGTTGTGTGAGTTTAATAATAACCCCCGAAAACCCTCTATCACGCACCAGCAGGTTACTACCTAAGCCTAGCATCAAGATAGGTTTTTGGTTATTTTTTAAAAAGTCGGATAACGTATTGAGCGTATCGGGTATAAAAAAATCTTGTGCGATACCGCCTACTCTCAACGAGCAATGTTTAGCCATTGGCTCGTTATGAGTCAGCATATTGTGTAATGATAGGTTTAACTAAAGTATGAATATCACCAGCGCCAAGTGTTAGTACTACATCATCATTTTCAATAATATTGGGTAAGACTTTAAGGGCTTCTTTAGTATTTTTAACCACAATTGGGTTAAGTGTTGAGCGTTGGCGAATACTGTTTGCCAGTGAGCTAGAATTAATATTGGCAATTGGACGCTCATTGGCAGGATAAACTTCAAGCAAGATAAGCCCATCCGCTTTAGACAGAGCGTGAGAAAAAGCATCAAACAAATCTTGTGTTCTTGAATAACGATGTGGCTGGAAAATCACCACTAAGTTTTTATTTGTGTGGGTGTTTCTTAAGCTTTCAAAAACTGCCAAAATTTCATTTGGATGGTGCCCGTAATCATCGTATAAAGATATTTGATGATTGTTAATAGTCAGTTTGCCATGATAATCAAGTCGTCGTTCAACACCAGCAAAACTTTTTAATGCACTTTGAATAATGTCAATCCCAATATCTAGCTCACAAGCCACACCAATAGCCGCTAAGGTGTTGAGAATATTGTGTCTGCCTATGCCATTGAACTCAACCTTAAAAGATTGCTTTTGAGGTGTGAGAATAACTTCAAAGTACATTTTTCTATTAGATTGAGTAATGTTGATTGCCTGAATATCAACCCCATTAGAAAAGCCATAAGTGACCAAAGGACGGTGAATGCTACTAAGGATATCTTTTACGCCATCATCATCTGCACACAGTACACAAGCACCATAAAAAGGTAGGTTAGAGGTAAAACTAACAAAGGCATCAGTGAGTTTTTTATAATCATTATCATAAGTGCTCATATGGTCTTGGTCAATATTGGTGATGACGCTGAGCATGGGTTGTAATAACAAGAAAGATGCATCAGACTCATCGGCTTCAGCGACCAAATAATCACTTTCACCGAGTTTTGCGTTGATACCGCTAGAATTTAAAATACCGCCAATAATATAAGTTGGGTCAAGTTTAGCGGTATTCAAAATATGCGTAATTAAACTGGTGGTGGTGGTTTTTCCATGAGTACCCGCAACAGCAATACCAAAGCGAAAACGCATAATTTCAGCCAACATTTCTGCTCTAGGGACAATAGGGGTATTGTTTTTCTGTGCTTTGATGAGTTCTGGATTTTTCTGACTAATCGCACTGGAAACCACGACGGCATCAGCATCTTTTATATTGTTTTGATGATGAGTATCAAAAATCTCACAGCCTAATTTTTGCAAGCGTTTGGTAACAGGGCTTTGATTTAAATCTGAACCTGAGATTTGATAACCCAAATTATATAGCACCTCAGCAATACCGCTCATACCTGAGCCACCAATACCAATAAAATGGATTTTTTTAATTCTAGAGCTAAAAGCAGGCAGTAAATTATTCATTTTGAAACGGTGATTATGGTGAACACTTGAATGCCTTTCCCTTTTCCAAAAGCACTCAAACCTTCGCCTGTGGTAGCAGTGATGCCAACATCACTAATCTCAATGTTGGTTAAGTTAGCAATATTGGATTTTAGTGCTTGCATTTTCGGTGTGATTTTAGGTGTTAGACACTCAATAGCAATGGCAATATGCTCAATTTTCCAATCGTCTAAATCTTTGAGTGCAAGTTTTAGATACTGTGCGCTATCAGTGATGCCTTGTTGACAAAGTTCATCCGCTTTAGCACCAAGAATATTTTGACCTGTTACTGAACAGAGCGCATTAGTGATTGAATGCAAAATCACATCTGCATCGCTGTTGCCTTTTAATCCTTGAGGATGATTAAACTCAATGCCACCTAAAATCAATGGCTTGCTGTTTTCGCTATCAAAAGCGTGGGAGTCTTGTCCGATTCCAGTTTTAATTTTCATTTTGTTTTAGATAAAAGTTTGCGAGGGTTAGGTCTTCTGCTACGGTGATTTTCAGATTACTTTTGCTTGCTTCAACCAAGACAGATTCCAAACCTAAATATTCAATACTGCTTGCTTCGTCAGTAATCATTAAATTATTTTGCACCACATTTTTTAAGGCTTTGGATAATACAGTAAAACGATACATTTGGGGCGTTTGTGCTTGCCAAAGTGCCGATCTATCTAAGGTGCTTTCCACGATATTGCCGTGAGATTTTTTAACAGTATCCACTACTTTTGTCGCCAACAGACCGCCTACAGGATGGTCTTTGAGTTGCTTAATCAGATTTTCTATTTCACTCGCCTTGACACAAGGCCTGGCAGCATCGTGCACCAACACCCAATCGTTGTCTTGGGCAAAAGGGCGTAATGTATTTAGTGCTGAGATAACAGAGTGGAGGCGCTCCTTGCCACCCATGGCAGTTGCCAGTAGTTTATCGTGATTGACAAATACTGAGTTTTTAAAGTCTGTGTCATTTTCAGCAATAGCAACGACACAACCCTTGATTTTTTCGATATTCAACAAAGTTTTAAGTGTTTGGTCAAGCACACTCAAGCCATTTTCTAATTTAAGATATTGTTTGGGCTGTTGGGCATTCATACGCGAACCTATGCCACTTGCAGGAACTATAAGAAAATGTTGGTCAGTTGACATAAGTCAGAATTATACCTAAGGCAGCGGCTGTATTAAATAGTCGCCCCTTAAAAACCACTCCAAACAAACCAAAACCACCCATTTTTCCAACCATCTAAATCAACAAAACTGCTTTTTATCCAGTACCACAAAAAACCTTAGGCATTTTACAAAAAATAAACCCAGTTTTTGCCAAAACAAAAAAATAGTGGCTATTACCAGCCATTTTCTCAAATTCCAAGCACAGGCAGCCATTAAAACATTAATCTCATCACCAACTTGCCCTT
>NZ_FQTR01000008.1 GCF_900128535.1 bacterium endosymbiont of Bathymodiolus sp. 5 South
CCTTAAAGAATGTGAATTTAGATTTAATAATCGCAAGCAAAACCTTTATAAGGTTTTGCTTGGAATGTTCAGAAAAGAGCCGCTTAAGTTGTCATGACCCAAAAAAATAAAACAGGTATAAAGGTTAAAGAAGCTATAGAATTTCAACATTCATTCATGCTGAATAATGGTAGGCAAATTCTTTGCGGTTGTCAGGCGTTAATGTATGGGTATGATTGATATAGGGCTTCAACAGTTGAATGATAGCTTCTGAGACCAAGGCAGCGGTTCTTCTCTTGACTGGCTTTGCTAGTAAAATTTTGCTTTTTCTATCAACAATGGTTACCACAGCACCTTTATGACCTTTACCAATGATAGTGTCAAGCCCAAAATCACCAATTCTTGTTTTATCGTCAACGACCCTTGGTCGTTGATTGATCATAACCCTGTTAGGAATTACACCACGCCTGTCTGTTTTACCGTAACGCTTTTTTCTTTTTTAGGGGTAAAAAGTTGCACTTGGAACTTGAATGGGCACAAAATAAAAAGTGCTGTTTTACTTTGCTTCAAAAATAAAAAAGGATTTTCAGACGAAAATCCTTATGGAATATGGTGGCCACACCTAGAATTGAACTAGGGACACAGGGATTTTCAGTCCCTTGCTCTACCAACTGAGCTATGTGGCCTTACAAAAAGATAGCATTATACCTATAATTAAAAACTACTCACCTAAAAATCTTTCAGCATCAAGTGCCGCCATACAACCTGAGCCTGCCGAAGTAATGGCTTGACGATAAATATGGTCTGCCACATCTCCCGCTGCAAACACACCTTCAACACTGGTCTGAGTAGCATTGCCTTGTGTGCCACTTTGTATCTGAATATAGCCATGATTCATGTCTACGCTGCCTTCAAAAATACCGGTATTTGGTGTGTGCCCAATAGCAATAAACACACCATGCACATCAATGTCTTTAGTGCTACCATCATTGTTTTTCAGCCTCAAACCTGTCACGCCTGCATCATCGCCCAACACTTCATCAAGATTGTTATTATATTCAATAGTAATATTGCCCGTTTTTGACTTTTCAATAAGCTGGTCAGACAAAATCTTTTCACTAGAGAATTTATCTCTACGGTGAACAATAGTCACATGATCGGCTATGTTTGACAAGAATAACGCCTCCTCTACTGCCGTATTACCCCCGCCAATCACAGCAACCTTCTGCCCACGATAAAAGAAACCATCGCAAGTTGCGCAAGCGCTCACACCTCTACCTTTAAAGGCTTCTTCTGACGCTAGACCTAAATAACGCGCACTTGCACCTGTGGCAATAATCACCGCATCGGCAGTGTAAATTGTATCAGCGCCGTTTAATATAAATGGACGAGATGAAAAATCAACATCAACAATGGTGTCATTAATAACCTCAGTCTCAAAGCGCTCAGCGTGTTGTTGCATACGCATCATCAAGTCAGGCCCTTGCACACCCTCATTATCCCCTGGCCAATTATCCACATCAGTGGTGCTCATTAACTGCCCGCCTTGTTCCATGCCGCTAACAATGACGGGATCAAGATTCGCTCTAGCTGCGTAAATAGCGGCAGAATAACCTGCAGGGCCAGAGCCAACAATTAAAACTTTACAGTGTTTATTTTTGCTCATTTAATACCAATCCTTTATACTTATCAAATTAAAATAGACATTATATTATAAAGTAGACGGAACCCACCTTGAAAAATAACAAACCTAATACTCCCCAACCTCGTTCACGCACAAGAAGCGAGGTATTCTTTATCGCACTTGTTACCTTTGGACTGGTGTTCTTGGTTGCGCTTATCTCTCATTCGCCAACAGAAACGCCCCTATCTAGCACACTTGAGGATCCAATCATAAATTTAGCAGGGGTTGTTGGCGCCTACTTAAGTGATATTGGTTTATCGTTTTTAGGTTATAGTGCCTACTTGATTCCAATCTCATTAATTTGGCTAGGTTACAAAATCCACAAGAATGCTGAGCGCAAGCCTGCCAACCCTAATATAGCTAGAATTCGATTTGTAGCAACGATTGTATTGATTGCCTCATTTTCAGCATTATTGGCACAACTTTCCACAAGCAAAGGTCCTGCAGGTGGTGATATTGGTAATATACTAGACAACTACTTTGGCGTGTTATTTGGCTCAATATCTATTCTTATTTATCTTGGTATTATTATGATTAGCGCTGGTGTTGCTGACTCGTTGCTATGGAAAAATATCTTTGCCTTTATTGCCAAATTGCTTACAAAACTCAAAGTAAAAAGACCCAAGGCCAAAGTAGCCACCACAACTACACCAAGACTAACAGCCAAAAAATTAGGTCTATTTGGTAGAGCAAAGCCTACTAAAAAAAAACCAGTAAAGAAAAAAACCAACGCCAGCCTACCTAATAATAAAACATTAACGGGTCTGCCTGATTTGTCACTACTTGATGACATTAAAGTGAGTACTAAGGGTTACTCTGAAAAAGAAATTGCAGAAATGTCACAGCAAGTGGAAATCAAACTTAAAGATTTCGGTTTTGATGTCAATATCACCGCGGTTACGCCTGGTCCAGTAATCACACAGTTTGAATTGTCGCTGGCACCCGGCGTAAAAGTATCTCAAATTATGAATCTAAACAAAGACCTTGCTCGTGCTCTATTGGTTGAAAGTGTTCGTATTGTTGATGTTATCCCGGGTAAGCCTGTTATTGGTTTAGAAATTCCAAATGCCCAGCGAGAGATGATTGGACTTAAAGAAATTTTATCTTCTAATGAATTTAGCCAATCGCCTTCCATGCTTACCATGGGGCTTGGTAAAGATATTAACGGCCAACCTGTGGTAGCAAATTTAGCAAAAATGCCGCACTTGTTAGTAGCAGGCTCAACAGGAATGGGCAAGTCTGTTGGCTTGAATGCAATGATTTTAAGCGTGCTGTATAAAGCCACGCCAGAGCAAGTGCGTATCATTATGATTGATCCTAAAATTGTTGAGCTGTCTTGTTACAGCGATGTACCTCACTTGTTAACACCCGTCATCACCGATATGAATCAAGCAGCTTCTGCACTGTGGTGGTGCGTGAATGAAATGGAGCGTCGTTATTCACTATTGGCTAAATTTGGGGTGCGTAATATTGAGGGGTTTAACGAAAAACTTGAAAAAGCCAAGAACAGAGGCGCGCCACTTCTTGACCCATCCTTTAAAGAAGAAACTGCTGAAGAGGGTGAAAGCGCACCTGAATTAGAGCCATTACCACTGATTATGTTAGTGATTGATGAATACGCCGATATGTTAGGTGCATTGCAACAAGAAGACCGCACTAAGGCTAAGCGTGTAGAAGCACTTATTATCCGTCTTGCACAAAAGGCACGCGCTGCGGGCATTCATTTAATTATTGCCACTCAGCGCCCAAGTGTGGATGTGATTACTGGGCTTATTAAATCTAATGTGCCCTCGCGTATTGCTTTTAAAGTTACTTCAAAAGTTGACTCTCGCACCATTCTTGACCAAGGCGGTGCAGAGCAATTGTTAGGCATGGGCGATATGCTTTATATGACACCAGGCGCCTCACATCTATCTCGTGTGCATGGTGCTTTTGTTAGCGATGATGAAATTGAAAATGTGGTGGGTTTCTTGCGTGAACATTCACAAACCAATTATCTTAATAGCGTTGTAAATTCTCATAGCGAATCTGCTGATGCGCATGAAGGCACTGGAGAGCATGGAGGTGAGACGGATGAATTGTATGATAAATCAGTGCAGATTGTTACCTCAACACGCAGGGCCTCTATTTCAAGCCTGCAACGACGCTTGCGTATTGGCTACAATCGTGCAGCGCGTATTATTGAAGACATGGAAGCAGCAGGTGTTGTTAGTGGTATGAATAGTGCAGGCAGTCGACAAGTATTAGCACCGGAGCCCATTAATGAAAATTAAAACATTTATTCTAATTGCCGCCTTATGGGCAAATATTGCTATCAGTGACAATAGCAAAACCAACCAGTTCTTTGAGTTTTTCAATTCGGTAGAGTCACTCAAGGCCAACTTTTCACAAACCGTTTATGACGAAGGCTTTACATTAATAAGCAGCACATCAGGCAGTTTTGCATTTCAGCGTCCACAAAAATTACTTTGGCACACTAAAAAACCCAACGACCAAATACTGCTACTAAATAATAACGAATTATGGCAAATTGATACCGAACTTGAGCAGGCCGTTTTACAAGAAAAAAAGGACCTTGCTAAAACGCCACTCTATTGGCTAATTAACAAACCCGATTCTATTCAGAATACGCCAAAGTTTTCCCATAGCGAAGGTGGTATTGATTGGTACTTAGCAGCAAACGCATACAGTCAAATAGAGTTTGGTTTTGTCGATGGATTGTTACATGCTATTTCACTGGACAATGAACTTGGGCAAATTATCACCATTATTTTTGAGCAATTAGTTGTCAATCCCACCATCAAGCCAAAAACTTTTGAGTTAAACATTGACTCAAGTTTTGATATTATTAGATAGCTTTACAATCTAACTTCTATACCGTTTTCCTGCATGGCTTGCTTAGCCTGCAAGATAGTATATTCACCAAAATGAAAAATACTAGCGGCCAACACTGCGTCTGCGCCGCCTTGTAAAACGCCTTCAGATAAGTGTTCTAAATTGCCGACACCGCCAGAGGCAATCACTGGTACATCAACTGCATCTGCGACTGCTTTGGTCAGCGCTAAATCAAACCCTGTTTTGACGCCGTCGCAATCCATTGATGTCAACAGAACTTCGCCAGCACCGTTCTCGCCCTGTGTCATTTTCACTGCCCATTCAAGTGCATCAATGCCTGTTGGTTTACGCCCGCCATGAGTGAAAATTTCCCACTTGCCTGCAGCTACTTTTTTAGCGTCAATGGCAATCACAATACACTGTGAGCCAAACTCTTCACTAAGTTGGTTGATTAAATGGGGGTTAAAAATAGCCGCAGAATTTACTGCCACTTTATCTGCACCTGCATTTAACATATCGCGCACATCGCGCGCTTTGCGGATGCCTCCGCCCACAGTCAGAGGAATAAACACCTGATCGGCAATCGCCTCAACCATAGGTATCATAGTGCCTCTACCCTCATGCGTGGCAGTAATGTCTAAAAAAGTAATCTCATCAGCACCCTCTAAATCATAGCGCTTAGCTACCTCAACGGGATCACCTGCATCTTTAATATCTATAAACTGTACGCCCTTGACCACACGACCATCACGCACATCAAGACAAGGAACAATTCTTTTTGCTAAACTCATAAGTCTGAATTATACCGAACTACGGTAAAATCTGCATTTATGAATACCCCTAAACATATTGCAATTATTATGGACGGCAACGGTCGTTGGGCAAAAAAACGCAAATTACCTCGCATTGTAGGACATAAAAAAGGGGTGGATACCGTACGAGAAATTGTGAAACATTGTGGCGTCATCGGCGTGCAAACACTCACCTTGTTTGCCTTTAGCAGTGAAAATAAAAACCGTTGCGAAGAAGAAGTAACCTTATTGTTTAAGTTATTTTTAAGCGTGCTCAAACAAGAGGTTAAAAAGCTCAAAAAATACAATGTCCGACTCAAAATTATTGGCAAACTATCGCTATTTCCTAGTGATGTTCAAAAAACCGCAGTAGAAGCACAAACCTTATTAGCGGACAATACGGGGCTAACCTTAGTGATTGCTGCTAACTATGGTGGTAGGTGGGATATTGTCAACGCTTGCCAACAAGCAATAGCCAGCGGGGTAGATGCTGATACATTAAATGAACAAAACTTTGCACAATATTTATCGTTAGAAAATAATGCTGTAGACTTACTCATTCGTAGTAGTGGCGAGCAACGCATTAGTAATTTTCTACTTTGGGATATTGCTTATAGCGAATTATATTTTACTGACACGCTTTGGCCTGATTTTAATGCGAGCGAATTAGACCAGGCAATTGAAAGCTTTAATCATCGCGATAGGCGCTACGGAGGGCGAGATGAATGAATTAACAAAAAGGTTGCTAACCGCTGGCGCGTTGGGGACTTTGACACTTTACTTAATCTTTGAATCTCCTTTGGGATTTACAGCGCTTTTGGTGCTGGCTGTTTTATTCGGACTGTATGAATTTTTAAAGCTTAACAATATTGCTGTTTTATACAAAATCATTTGCGCTAGCTTGGTGTTGGGGTATGGCGCGATAGTCGTGGTTGGTCTGCCAACACATCATCCTTTTGCCACGCTAATTTTTCCTATTGCAACACTTTGGTGGCTTAACAATTTTTGGACAGTGAGTCGCTACCCAGCTGTTAAGCCTGATAATTTTTTTATACTATTTAATGCGCCTTTATTGTTACTGCCTTTATTCGGCTTAATTGAATTACAATTGACGAATTTAAACTTATTGTTATTACTGCTTGCTATCGTTTGGGGAGCAGATAGTTTTGCTTACTTCTCAGGTAAGATTTTTGGTAAACACAAACTGGCGCCCAATCTGAGTGGTGGTAAAACCATTGAGGGTTCCATTGGTGGCGTATTTGGTGCGTTAATTTTAACCATAATATGGATGTTTATAACCAACAATTTTGCTTGGCAGTTTATCCCAATTGCCTTAATAACTGCAGTATTCTCTGTGGTTGGTGATTTGTACGAAAGCATTTATAAGCGTGAAACAGGCGTAAAAGACAGCGGTAACATTCTACCTGGACATGGCGGTATTTTAGATAGGCTTGATGGCATTTTTGCTGCCACACCTGTTTTTATTGTCATGGTATTTTTTGCAGATTTGCTATGAAAAACATCACGATTTTAGGTGCAACCGGCTCAATTGGCGATAGTACGCTATCAGTGGCAGCACTGCATCCTGATAAATTTAATGTTTTTGCCCTCAGCGCCCATACCAATTGGCAAAAAATGCAAACACTGTGTAAAAAATTCCAGCCTAAGTTTGTGGTAATGACGGATGAATCCGCTGCCAAAGCGCTTTCAAAAGTGGTGAATGATAATATAGAAGTTTTACAGGGTGTAGAAGCGCTCAACACCATTGCCACACACGATAAAACTGATTATGTAATGGCTGCGATTGTGGGTAGCGCCGGTATGGCGTCAAGTCTTGCCGCCGCCAAAGCAGGCAAACGCATTATGCTCGCCAATAAAGAATCTTTAGTGCTGGCAGGTGATTTATTTATGCAAGCAGTGCGTGACAATAATGCTGAACTCATTCCTGTGGACTCTGAACATTCAGCAATTTTTCAATGCTTACAAAGTGGCAAATCTGGACTAAGTAAAATCCAACTCACTGCCAGTGGCGGTCCATTCCTACACACACCCATTGAAAAATTATGCACCATCACCCCTGATGAAGCCTGTGCCCACCCAAACTGGTCAATGGGCCGAAAAATATCAGTAGACTCTGCCACCATGATGAACAAGGGTTTGGAGGTGATTGAAGCGCATTATTTATTTGACTTACCCGCTGAAAAAATTGATGTGGTCGTGCATCCGCAATCCATCATCCATTCTTCAATTTATTATGAAGATGGCTCAACACTATCTCAACTTGGCAACCCCGATATGCGCAGTGTCATCTCTTATGCGATGAGTTATCCTGATAGAATTGCCTCTGGTGTTGAGCCGCTAGACTTAACCAACAATCCTCCATTAGAGTTTTATGCACCTGATTTAGACAAGTTTACTTGTTTAAGACAAGCATTTGATGCGCTCAAACAAGGTGGCAATGCAATGGGCACACTCAACGCCGCTAACGAAGTTGCGGTTGAACATTTCTTAAACAATAAAATTTCATTTTTAGCTATTGCAAAAATTATTCAATACACCTTGGATACTGTCCAACATACAGATGTCCCTTCATTAGAAGCCGTTATTGCTAACGACAAAATAGCACGCGAAACAGCGCGCACAATCATCAAAAAATATGCGTAAATTTACACTACTTTTATTATTTTCATTGTTTTTTATAAGTGGCACTAATGCACTTGAGCGCTCTACTATTCACATTACTCGCTCGCTCGCCTATGACGCACAAAGAGTCGGCATTAGCCAAAAAACCATTAATAACATGGTGCGCATCTTCTCGTGGAAAATCGACTTTGATCGAGATTTAGAAAGAGGCGATCGTTTTATTGTTTTTGGCAAAAGGCACGCCACGCCGAGTGCATTAATTTATGTCGGCAAAAAAAAGCGTGTTGCTGTTTTCTCCTACACCGACAAATACGGACGCCTTGGTTATTACGGCATCAATGGCAAAACACTCTATCCCAGCTTCTTAAAAGCACCTTTGAAATACAAACGCATTAGCTCAAAGTTTCACCTGAAGCGCTTTCACCCAATCCTAAAAACTTGGCGATCGCACAGAGCTGTTGACTACGCTGCAGAATATGGCACACCTGTTTACGCTGTGGCTGATGGCGTCATTAAACATCGTAAAAGAATGGGGGCACTTGGCAAATCTGTACATATTACACACGGCAGTAATTATTTAACCGTTTATGCACATCTATCTAGATTTTCTCGTGGGCTCAGGACATCATCCAAGGTTAAAAAAGGGCAGGTCATTGGCTATGTAGGCTCAACAGGTCGCTCAACGGGCCCGCACTTACACTACGAATTACGCTATAAGGGCAAACGCAAAAACCCACTCACATGGCGACTACCTAAACAAAAACGCGTCGCAAAATCTGATTTAAAGCGCTTCCAAAAAAGAGCAAAATTTATTTTGCGTCGTTTGTAAAGCTATTGTTTGCCTATCCAAGCGCGCCAACTTTTAACTTTTAACTTTTGCGTTTTGTTGTTTATATATTGCGCTTGATACTCAGCTGCACCTTTAACCTTGTTTAAAATTGCAAAAGTAATCAACTCGTCAATGCGTTGTTTGTCCTTAGTAATAGGCGCTAAGGATTCATTTCTGATAACTGCGGCGACAAAAGCAGACTGTGGATTGGCATACATCTGCGTTGACTTTTCTAATAAATTGAGCGCCATTAACTCATCTTTAACAAAGCCACTATCGCCGTCAAGCAGATATAACGCACTGTCATAAATTGCTGGTTCGTAGCCTTGATTGAGCAATTTGCTTAATATTTTATTGGCAATTTGCACTTGTGGTGGATAACCCATTATTTGATTACCTAAACGCGCTTGCCTTGATGCTTCGTACGCTGCATCAAAATCGTTTAATTCAAGCATCCCTTTTATCAGTAAATCTTGTCCATTCTTTATCACGGCGGGCGAACCAACCTCATTACCTATTTTAATCATTCTAAGTGCACTATCGCTCAGCGGCGATGCTGTTGCAAATTGGGTGATTAGCAAAACAGTGATTAGAATTATTTTTATCATAATATGTGGCTGATTTTACCACAGGCGGTTAAAATAACATCCAAATTACCTTTAAAACGCTTATGCAAACACTTTTTGAAACCTCGCTTAGCCTGCCATTAGTCCAAAAAGGCAAGGTGCGAGACATTTATGATATTGACGAGTATCGACTGCTAATTGTGACTACCGATCGCTTGAGTGCCTTTGATGTGGTGTTCAATCAGCCGATTTCTGGCAAAGGGCGTGTGCTTACCGAAGTGGCTAATTTTTGGTTTGAAAAAACCCACCATATCATCGCCAATCAATTAACCCATGAATCACTTGACAGTGTTTTAACGCCAGAAGAAATTGAGCAAGTGGATGGTCGTGCAATCATTGTCAAAAAACTCAAGCCCCTTCCTGTTGAGGCAATTGTCCGAGGCTACATTATTGGCTCTGGCTGGAAAGATTACCAACAAACAGGCTCAGTTTGTGGCATTCAATTACCAACAAAACTGCGACTGGCAGAAAAACTGCCTGAAACACTTTACACGCCCTCTAGCAAGGCGGCTGTTGGACAGCATGATGAGAATATTGACTTTGAACAAACCGTGCAACTTGTAGGCAAGGATTTAGCACAACAAATCAAAGATGTGAGTTTGGCACTTTATCAGTTTGCGGCAGATTATGTACTAGAGCGTGGCATTATCATTGCTGACACCAAATTTGAATTTGGTTTAGATGAAACAGGCAAGCTGACATTAATGGACGAAGTGTTAACACCGGATTCTTCGCGTTTCTGGTCAAAGGCTGATTATCAGGTGGGCATTAGCCCAAAAAGCTTTGACAAACAAATTGTACGCGATTATTTAGAAACATTGGATTGGGACAAAACCCCGCCCGCACCAACCCTACCTGATAATATCGTGCAGGAAACTGCCGATAAATACAAGCAAGTACAGCGGTTATTAACACAATGACTAAAACAGGCGACATCCAAAAAATGCACACCACGCTTGAAGGTAGTCATGCAATCTACCATCTGCCGATTGATAACGATTTGGTGGCAATGAATGGGTTAGTTGGGCAGAAAATATTATTAAAATTTAACGGTGAGATTACCTGCTCAAACTGTGGCAGAACAATTCGAAAAAGTTATTCTCAAGGGTTTTGTTACCCGTGTTGTCAAGATTTGGCGCGTTGTGATTTGTGCATTATGAAGCCTGAAACTTGCCACCATCACCTTGGCACTTGCCGTGAGCCACAGTGGGGGCTGGACAATTGCTTTGCGCCGCATATTATTTATTTGGCAAACTCATCGGGCATCAAGGTCGGCATTACTCGCAAGAGCAATATCCCCAGTCGTTGGATTGACCAAGGTGCTGTCGCTGCTCTGCCAATACTTGAGGTGGATACACGACTTAAATCTGGAAAAATTGAAGAGGCTTTAAAGGCATTCGTCAATGATAAAACCAACTGGCGCAAAATGCTTAAAAACGAGGTAGATAAAGTTGACCTTGTCGCAACAAAAAACCAACTATTGCCAGAGGTATCCAATATGATGGCGGATTTAGACGCAATAGCATTAAGCAATGAAGTGGTAAAAATTCACTACCCTGTGGTAGAATATCCAAGCAAAGTTACCTCGTTAAATTTGGACAAAACGCCTGAAATTTCTGGCGTTTTACAAGGCATTAAAGGACAATATTTATTATTAGACACAGGGGTGTTTAATATTAGGAAATTTAGTTCATACAATATAACACTCACTTATTAAAGGAAACACAAATGGCAGAATTACAAATAGAAGATACTGAAATTGGTAAAGGCAAAGCGTGCAAAGCTGGAGACTTCGTGTCTATGCACTATACTGGCTGGCTAACCAATGGCAAAAAATTTGACTCAAGTGTTGACAGGAACGAACCTTTTGACTTTAAACTCGGAGCGGGGCAGGTCATCTCTGGCTGGGACACAGGCATTGAAGGTATGCTAGTAGGCGGCAAGCGCAAACTGACCATTCCATCAAAATTAGCGTATGGAGAGTTTGGCGCAGGACCAATCCCACCAAGTGCAACCATAATTTTTGATGTTGAGTTATTAGCTATTAAATAAAGAGCGACGCCAAAAACCCATGGATAACGATTTCCCACGAATAAAAAGATTGCCAGAATATGTTTTTGCAATTACCAATAAGCTCAAGGTTGAAGCTAGGGCTCGTGGTGAGGACATTATTGACTTCGGTATGGGCAACCCTGACCAGCCAACGCCTGAGCATATTGTGGAAAAATTGGTTGAAGCAGCGCGGCGCAGCGATACACACCGTTATTCTGCTTCCCGCGGGATCCCACGCCTAAGATGCGCAATTTCAAACTGGTATAAAAATCGTTTTGATGTTGCTATTGATGCAGAAACCGAGGCGATTGTTACCATTGGCTCAAAAGAGGGCTTGGCAAATTTAGCGCAAGCAGTTGTTGGCAGTGGCGATACGGTTTTAGTTCCCAATCCTGCTTACCCCATTCATCCCTATGGGTTTGTGATTGCAGGTGCTGACATTCAGCATGTACCTTGTGGTCCTGAAGATGATTTTTTTGCAGAGTTAGAGCGCTCAATTAAAAATACTTTTCCTAAGCCAAAGATGTTGGTACTTAACTACCCATCTAATCCAACTACCGAGTGTGCTGAGTTAGGGTTTTTTGAGCGTGTCATCAAGGTTGCCAAAGAACACAAGATTTGGGTGGTGCAAGATTTAGCCTACGCAGATATTGTGTTTGATGGTTATGTTGCGCCTAGTATTTTGCAGGTAGAAGGGGCTAAAGATATTGCGGTTGAATTTTTCTCATTATCAAAAAGTTACAATATGCCTGGTTGGCGGGTTGGTTTCATGGTAGGCAACCCAACTTTGGTAGGCGCACTGGCTAAAATCAAGTCTTACTTAGATTATGGTATGTTTACTCCTATTCAAGTAGCAGCAATTGAGGCACTAGAAGGCGACCAAACCTGTGTTAAAGAAATTGCACAAATGTATCAAGACAGGCGTGATGTTTTGTGCGAAGGCTTAAACTCTATTGGTTGGGCGGTGACACCACCCAAAGCCACCATGTTTGTTTGGGCAAAAATTCCTGAATTCTATCAAGCAATGGGTTCATTAGAATTTACTAAAAAACTCATTGCAGTGGCAAAAGTTGGTGTCTCTCCTGGTATTGGTTTTGGTGAATATGGCGATAAGTATGTACGCTTTGGTTTAATTGAAAACGAACACCGCACCCGCCAGGCTATTCGCGGCATTCGCGAAATGTTTAAACAAGAGGGTTTGTTATAACACCTTTGCACTATTATGAAACTTTACAGTAAAGAATTTTCTAAATCAAAACACAAGCACCTAACACTGCTCGGTATGTCAGGCGTTGGCAAAACACACCTTTCAAAGTTACTTAGGCTTAAGGATAAATGGTATCACTATTCTGGCGATTATCGCATTGGCACTGAGTATTTAAATGACGCTATTCTTGCTAATATCAAGCAACAAATTAAACAAGATGAATGCTTAGCCAATTTGTTAGACAACGATTCTATCACCGTTCAAAATCATATTACTTTTGATAATATGTCTTCGGTGTCAAGTTTTTTAGGCAAAGTCGGCAACCCTGAGTTAGGCGGATTACCAATTGGTGAATTTAACCGCCGACAAGCACTACACAGAGAAGCTGAAGCCCAAACTATGTTGGATGTTGGAGAATTTATCAAAAAATCTCAGGCGCAGGGCTACAGGCATTTCATTAATGATGCAGGGGGCAGTTTGTGTGAATTAGATGATAATAAGGTCTATCAATCATTGGCAGATAATACGCTGATTGTTTATATTCGTGCCCACGAAGATAACGAGTCTGCTTTGATTGAGCGCGCACGAACACACCCCAAACCGCTTTACTATCAACAAAATTTCTTGCAACAACAACTAGAGACTTACCTACAAGAAAATCAATTTTCCTATGTCGCACAAATTGACCCTGATGCGTTTGTGCGTTGGGTTTTTCCACGCTTACTTAAGCACCGCAAACCAAAATATGAAGCGATTGCCCGTCAATATGGTTGCACCATTGATAGTACAGACTTACACCAATGTCAAAATAGCAGTGAGGTAATGGAACTGATCACAGGGGCAATACGCTAATGCCTTTAATCGCCCATACTAAGTTGCCTTCTTTTGAACGCCTGCGTAACGAAGGCGAGACGGTGTTAAGCAAAGACCGTGCCAATCATCAAGCCATTCGTGAATTACACATTGGTCTATTAAACATGATGCCAGACCCAGCACTTGAAGCAACGGAGCGGCAATTTTTCCGCCTTGTTGGGCATTCCAACCAAATTGCGCAGTTTTATCTACATCCGTTTACACTGTCCTCTATTAAACGAGGTGAAAAAACGCAGGCACATATCAACCAATATTATCAAAGTTTTGACGATATTAAAATGCAAGGATTAGATGCGTTGATTATTACAGGCGCACATATTGAAGATGTTGATTTAAAAAAAGCACCTTTTTATGAACAACTTAAAGCAGTGATTGACTGGTCATACAGTCATGTAACTTCAACGCTATGCTCATGCTTAGCAACACACGCTGTGCTGGAATTTCGCTATGGACAAAAGCGTCAAGCCATTGGTAAAAAATGCTGGGGCGTGTTTCCACACCAAGTGTTAGATCGGCACCATCCTTTAATGAATGGCGTGAATACGCGTTTTGATGTGCCTCACTCTCGTTTTAACGAAATCACAAAAGCACAATTTGATACTGTTAAGGTTAAGGTTTTAGTTGAAGGAAAAATCGGCGCACACTTATGTGTGAGTGAAGATTTATTAAGAATTGTATTTTTTCAAGGGCATCCAGAATACGATACTATTAGCCTATTAAAAGAATACAAACGCGATATTATTGCTTATTTAGAAAAAACACGAGAGGACTATCCGCCTTTCCCTCAACGCTATTTAACCGAACAAAGTAAAGCCATTCTCAATGAGTATAAAACCAAGCTATTGTCTGGCGAATTTACGCTGGCAGATTTTCCCGAACAACTTATCAGCAAAACCTTAAACAACACTTGGGGTAACGCCACTAATGTGATTATCAATAACTGGATTGGCTGTGTTTACCAAGTAACGCATGAAGACATTGACAAACCATTTATGGACGGCATCAATCCAGATGACCCACTTAACTTAAAATAGTGCACCCAATTTCAAAGCCATTACTAAAGTGGTTTGACCAATTTGGTCGCCACCACCTACCTTGGCAAGTGTCAAACAACAGCCCTCAAGCATCACATAGCACCCCTAATCCTTACCCTGTCTGGCTGAGCGAGGTTATGTTGCAACAAACACAAGTGAGTACGGTTATCGGCTACTTTAACAACTTTGTTCAGCATTTTCCAACAATAGAGGCACTTGCGAATGCTAGCGAAGATGCGGTATTGGCACAATGGGCTGGGCTGGGTTATTATGCACGAGCAAGAAACTTGCACAAATGTGCGCAAATTATTGTTGCGCAATATCAAGGCGTATTCCCAAAAAAATTTGAACAAGTGCTGGATTTGCCAGGTGTGGGCGAATCCACAGCAGGCGCTATTTTAGCCATTAGCTTTAATCAAAACCACGCCATACTTGATGGCAATGTTAAGCGTGTACTTGCAAGGTACCATCAAGTTAAGGGGCATTATGGGCAAAGTAAAACCCTTCAAGAATTATGGCATTTGGCTAGATATCACACGCCTAATAAACGCAATGCCGACTACACACAAGCCATTATGGATTTAGGTGCAACCCTATGCACACGCAGTAATCCAGAATGTGAGCGTTGCCCCCTTGCCCAACATTGTCAAGCAAAACAACACAACACACAAGGCAACTACCCCAACCCAAAACCAAGAAAAAACAAGCCAACGCGATCAGTAGCAATGCTTATTTATCAAAACACAGCAGCAGAGGTTTATTTAAAAAAACGACCACAAAAAGGCATTTGGGGCGGGCTTTGGAGTCTTGTAGAATGTGAAAATGATGAAAAAACCATTAATCAAGTCATTACAAAATTTGATAAAAATGCAGTCATAAAAAATAAACTACCTACCGTCAAACACAGCTTCACCCACTACCACTTAATGATCAACCCTATTGTGGTCACTTGCTCAAGGAACACTGAGGGTTTTCACTCTATTGCCAGATTAAAAGTTGGTTTGCCGGCACCTGTTAAGAAAATCCTTGCTCAATTAGACTAAAATAACCTGATGAAACTTATTCGTGGCCTACAAAATTTAAAAAACTATGCAGGCAGTGTTGTTACCATAGGCAACTTCGATGGCGTACACATAGGACACAAAAAAATTATCTCACAACTGGTGAAAAAATCCAAAGAGCTGGGACTGCCCTCTGTGCTGATTTCATTTACCCCCACGCCACAGAGTTTTTTTTCTCGTGAACAAGCATCACTGAGCAGTTTTAAAGAAAAACACCGTCTATTAAGTGAGCTAGACCTAGATACACACCTAATTATTCGCTTTAATCAAGCCTTTTCTCAATTAGCAGCGCAAACTTTTGTACAAGAAATATTACTCAACAAACTAAACATGAAATATTGCCTGATTGGTGATGATTTTCGTTTTGGCAAAGAACGAAAAGGCAGTTTTGAATTGTTACAAAGCCTATCAAAAGACAAAGGTTTTACGGTGAAAGAAACACCCAGTATTCTGTGTAATAATCGTCGCGTTAGTAGCTCGGCAATTCGCACGCTTTTAAAGAGCGGAGACACGCAATCAGCATCACAAATGCTGGGGCATGCGTTCTCTATCACTGGCAAAATTATTCACGGGTTAAAAAACGGTCGCGCTATTGGTTTTCCAACTATCAATATCCCCATTCAACGCAAAATCAGCCCAGTTCATGGCATATTTGCTGTCACTATTGAGTTAGATGGCGCTACTTATCAAGGTGTATGTAGCGTCGGCAATCGTCCAATCATTGGTGGCAAAAAAACCCTGTTAGAAGTGTTTCTCTTTGACTTTAATCAACGAGTTTATGGGCTTGAGGCAAAAATCATCTTTAAACACAAGATTAGAGAGGAGAGAAATTTTGCTGATTTTAAAGCGTTAAAACAACAAATTGAGCTTGATGTTCAAAATGCTAAAGATTATTTGACGAATTAAACTACTTTCCAGCTAAGCGTTTTTTCTGCCATAAATGGTACAATATCACCACTTATAAAAGGATAACTTGCTGGCACAACCCAATCTTGTTTTTTCAAAGTAATGGTGCTTGTGTTATGCGCTAAACCATAAAAATCTGCACCAAATTTTGAAGCAAAACCCTCCAACTTATCTATTGCACCCGCTTGGTCGAATGCTTGCGCGTAGAGCTCAATAGCATGTGGCGCAGAAAACACACCCGCACAACCACAGCTAGATTCTTTGTCGGTTTTGGCATGTGGTGCAGAATCTGTACCTAAGAAAAACTTAGGATTGCCACTGGTTGCCGCCTCAATGAGCCCGCGTTGATGCTCAACTCGCTTTAGCACAGGCAAGCAATAAGTGTGTGGCTTAATACCGCCCACCAGCATATCGTTACGATTATTCAAAAGATGTTGTGGGGTAATCGTCGCTGCGATATTATCACTACTCTCACGCACAAAATCTACTGCATTTTTAGTGGTGATATGCTCAAATACAATTTTCAACTCAGAAAAATCACTCGTTACTTGGGCTAAAACTTCATCAATAAACACCGCTTCACGATCAAAAATATCCACCTCACTACGCGTCACCTCGCCATGTACTAATAATAGCATACCCAATTTTTGCATTGTCTCTAAGCTACGATAGATATTTTTAATATTAGTCACACCGCCATCAGAGTTGGTGGTGGCGCCCACAGGATAGAGTTTTACTGCCACCACGCCGGCGTTATAAGCCTGAGTAATTACCTCAGATGTGGTCTTGTCGGTTAAATACAAAACCATTAAGGGCTTAAACACGCTGTCTTTTGGCAAAGCGCTAATAATTTCTTCTCGATACGCATTCGCACCATTTGCATCCGTCACAGGTGGATTTAGGTTGGGCATAATAATCGCTCTACCCATTTGTTTGGCAGTCATACTAATGACTGATTTTAACGCTTTACCATTACGCACATGTAGGTGCCAATCGTCTGGCTTAATAAGGTTAATTTGAGTTGTGTTTTTTTGCATTTTTGATCTAAAGCCCATGTAATTACATTTATTTTTTTTGTTTAAACATTCTTTTAAACCATTGTTTTAATTATACTTTTAATAAATAAATGTCTAAAAAATGTCTAAAAAATGTCTAAAAAATGTTTAATTTTTAGGTTTAGACATTTTCCACAACTTACCTTGTGGCTCTATTAGTTTTTGTTTTTTTAAACTTTGCAAATTGTTTCGAATTTTATTCCTTTTCTGTTGCTGGCTCAATACATCAGGCAACTTATCTAACAGCATTTCTTCAAAATCTTGCCGATTTCCAACTTCAAATTTATCTAAAAATTTAAGTATCATGTTTTGACAATACTCGTTATCAATGCCTTTGTGCTTGATGTAAGAAGGCTTTTCTCCTATTGATTCTGCAATAGAAGACGAAATATGGAAATTGGGTTTACGTCCTTCAATTAACCCCTTGCCCCTTAGCATTTTAATTTCAGCATTCAGCAAAGTCACGCCTTTTACCACTTTATCCAACAAAATAATTTCTTGCAAAGTCAATTCACTTTTCGACTGTGCAAGTTTGCGTGCATAATTGATATCAACCACTTTGCCAATAATTTTAACCTTAACTTGGTTGTTGTCTAGGTTGTAGCTTGGCAAGGGAAAAAACTTATCCTTTTGTAAAACAAACATTTTTTTAATACCACTGCCAATAGTATCAATCATGCCTAAACCGACCATGGCGCTTGCAAGAAATGGGTTACGATAATATGTTTCTGGCGCATCTGCCGCCACTACTTTTTCCACACATCCAGGAATAAAAGCACCCGAATTAACAAAAATCAAAATACCGTCCTCACGCTCCACTAAATTTATTTGTCCACCCAATGTATAGTCTTGGTGTGCAATACAATTATTTAACGCCTCACGAATAATAAAAGGATCAAACTGATCCACTTCATCAGGAAACAGGGTGCCTTCGGGTAAGTAGCGATATTTTAGGTTTCTAATTTTGGCATAAACTTGATTAACACTTAATAATAATGGGCAACCAAAATGCTCATAGTCTTTTTCAATGTTGTCTCTATCTTTGAGTATCCAAGTGATTTTTGCTACAGCAGGTTTAATAAAGTGTTCAGATTCTGGCTTTCCAAGCAACAATATAGTTGTGTTGGTAATCTTTCCTTGAGAGGTAATTTTGGCTTTATTTAAAAACTTTATGTCATTCCATTCTTCTATTTTTAGCGTTGGGTTCTTAACTTTAAATTGTTTTCTTGCCTCACTGATTGCCCCAATAAAAAGGTCATCAATTGTGGCATGTTCAACAACTTTTTCGCTCCAATCAGATACATAGTTTTGCAACCTAATACGCTCCCTCTCTTGATTGTTTAATGCACTTAAACTTGAGCCGTTTCTGCCATAACAATGCCCCTTCCAATCAACTGGCATACCTTTTGGTGCAGGAGGAATTTGCAACATCAACACCTGTTTTCCCTCAACATTAACACGATGAGTGTTTATAAAATTGGATGTTGGAGAGGTGTTGCTGGCAATTTCCTGCTTGTATTCGTTTAAGGTTCTATCCGTAATTTTTGTACCAAAAACCTTATGTTTATCATTAATACCAAAAATCAACCATGCGCATTCCTTATTGGCAAGATTTGCCTCATTGCTTAATGCGGAAAAATATTGACCCAATTTGTTTTTATCAAAACCTTGTTCAGCAGTTTTAAACTCCAGTATTTCAGTTTCTGCGTTAGTACGAAGTAAGGCATTTAATAGGTTTAACATTCCTTGCCTTGGTGCTGATAAATACCGCCTAAAATGCGTGTGCCACAGGCACCTGTTACCGATGGCAGATTTGATGACTCGCCATTTATTGTTTGTTTAGCAAAATAAGCAAAAGCCGCCGCTTCCACATAATCTGCAGATACACCTAAATCATTGGTTAGCGTTACTTTGCTATCAGGATTTTGACAAATTAAGCGCTCAAATAAAAACAAATTGTGTACACCACCACCACATAAATAGACACTTGTACCCGTGGGGATACTTGCAGAAACACTCATTGCCGTTAGTTCTAGCAAGGTTCTTTGCACATCTTCAGGTGTCTCAGCACCTGTTAAGTGTTGCGATAGCCAGTCTAGATTAAAGTATTCTGGCCCTGTGCTTTTGGGGTGCTTTTTTTGAAAATAACCATCTGCAAGCATTGAGTCTAACAACACTGAATCAACCCTTCCAGAACGAGACCACAGTCCATCTTGATCATAATCTATGCCCTTATTTTGCTTTATCCAATTATCTAATAATGTGTTGGCAGGACCTGTGTCAAATCCAAACACCTCATTGTTTTTAACAATCGTAATATTGGCAATACCGCCCAAATTAACAATCACGCCCTCTTTGCCATTAAGCATATGCTGGTGGTACGCTGGTGTGAGCGGTGCACCTTGTCCGCCAGCAGCAATATCTTGCATGCGAAAATCTGCCACTGTGGTGATGCCTGTTTGCTCAGTAATAAGTGCACCGTGTCCGATTTGCATAGAATACTTGCCACCTTGATGATAGACAGTTTGTCCATGAGAGCCAATCGCTCGGATATCGCCCTTGTCCAATGAACTTTGTGTTAACAACTGATTGGCAGTTTGTGCAAATACTTGCGCCACATCAATATCAATTTGCCCCAAGTCTGCCAAAGAGGCGTTCCCCGTTTGGCTTAATTGTTGCAAGCGTGTTTTTAGCTCTGTGGGATACGGTGTGTAAGCTGAAGTAATAATTTTTTGACACCCATCAAGTACAACACCATCAACACCGTCTATACTGGTGCCTGACATTAGACCTATATAGGCACTAACTTTTGCCATGGCATTGTTTGTATTTTTTGCCTGAACCGCAAGGACAAGGGTCGTTACGCCCTATTTTTTCACCACTGCGTTGATAGGTTTGTGAGTTATTGGGTGTATTTTTCATCACTACAGCTTCTTCGTGCTGTGTGTTTTCTCCTAAAGGATTGCTGTGTGTCGCTAATATGTCGTCATTGTTTTGTTGCTCTACATCATTAGCACTGGTATTTTCATTAATGGTCACACTGGAAAGCGCTTTAACAATCTCAACATTGATCGTGTTTAATAGGGCTTCAAACATTGCAAAAGACTCACGCTTATACTCTTGCGTTGGATTTTTCTGTGCATAACCACGCAAATTCACACTTTGGCGCAAATAATCCATCGCTGCTAAATGCTCTTTCCAAAAATGATCTAGGGTTTGTAGCATCACTGCTTTTTCAAAGCCACGCATTTGCTCGCTACCCACAATCTCTTCTTTATAATCACAAATTTGCCCCAAGCCTTGGGAAATTCTTGACTCCAATTCATCAACATCTACACCTTCTTTCAGCCATTCTTGTAGTGGAAAATCTGCCGCATAGTCTGCTTTTAAAGCATTGTACAAACCTTCAACATCCCAGTCTTCTTCGGCTTGTGCTGGAGAAATATAATCAGCAAACAACTCACTAACAACCCCCTGACGAATAGCGATAAATCTATCTTGCACATCATTAGCGTCCATTAATTCATCGCGTAATTTATAAATAATCTTGCGCTGGTCATTTGACACATCATCATATTCTAAAAGGTTTTTACGCGCGGTATAGTTCATCTCTTCGACTTTTTTCTGTGCATTTTCAATAGCACGATTTACCATCTTATGCTCAATTGCCTCGCCTTTTTCCATACCCAATCGTTGCATCATCACCGCCATTTTTTCACTGGCAAAAATACGCATTAAATTATCTTTTAAAGATAGATAAAAGCGTGTTGAACCTACATCACCTTGACGACCAGAACGACCACGCAACTGATTATCCACACGACGAGATTCATTACGCTCAGTACCAACAATATGCAATCCGCCCACTTTAATCACTTCATCATGGTGTTTTTGCCAATCTTGTTGTTGCGCATCGGTTGCATCTTCTGCTAATTTGCCACCCAGCACAATATCCGTACCTCGACCCGCCATATTGGTGGCGATTGTTACCGCACCAATCGCACCCGCATTAGCAATAATTTGCGCTTCACGCTCGTGTTGTTTAGCATTTAAAACCTCATGCTTAACTTTCTTTTGTGTCAGCAGCGCTGAAATGGCTTCAGAATTTTCGATACTACTGGTACCTACCAAAACAGGTTGCCCTGTCTTTTGACAGCCTTCTACATCTTGAGCAATCGCTTCTAATTTTTCATCCAGCGTTAGATAGATTTTGTCAGACATGTCGTTTCGTGTTGATGGTCTGTTCGGTGGAATGACCGCAGTTTCCAAATTATAAATCGCCTGAAATTCAACCGCCTCAGTATCCGCTGTACCCGTCATACCCGAGAGCTTGTTGTAGAGTCTAAAATAGTTTTGAAAGGTAATTGACGCTAAGGTTTGATTTTCATTTTTAATGCTCACACCTTCTTTGGCTTCAATCGCCTGATGCAAACCTTCAGACCAGCGACGCCCCGGCATAGTTCTACCAGTAAACTCATCAACAATCACGACTTCATCGCCATCAACAATATAGTTGTCATCTTTATGAAACAAAACATGCGCACGCAGTGCTGAATTAATGTGTTGCATCAACAAAATATTGCTGGCATCATACAAACTCACGCCTTCTGGTAGAACGCCAGCCTCAATTAACAAATTCTCTGCTTTGGTATGTCCATCATCAGTCAAAAACACCTGCTGATGCTTCTCATCAACGGTGTAATCGCCCGCCTCTTCAACCACAACCTCTTTACCTTCGCCGCTCTCGGTTTGCTTGGTAAAGTTTGGAATCATGTGGTTAATCGCCTGATAAATCTCAGAATAATCGTCTGCCGCTCCAGAGATAATAAGTGGCGTCCTGGCTTCATCAATTAGAATAGAGTCAACCTCATCAATAATAGCAAAATTAAGTTCGCGCTGTACTTTTTGCTCAGTAGTAAACGCCATGTTGTCTCTTAGATAGTCAAAACCTAACTCGTTATTCGTTGCATAAACAATATCACACTCGTAAGCGACTTTTTTATTTTCTGGCAACATATCTGAGGTGATAACGCCAACACTTAAATCTAAAAAGTCAAATATTTTGTTCATCCACTGTGCATCACGCGCCGCCAAATAATCATTCACGGTAACTATATGAACGCCCTTGCCAGTAAGTGCGTTTAGATAAGCGGGTAAAGTTGCCACTAAAGTTTTACCTTCGCCCGTGCCCATCTCGGCAATATTACCATCATGTAATACCATGCCACCAATCATTTGCACATCGTGGTGTCTAAGCCCCAGTATTCTAACACTGACCTCACGAATTACTGCAAATGCTTCTGGTAACAAGGCATCTAGTGTTACTTTATTTTCAAATTTTTGCTTAAGCTCTTGTGTTTTAGTGCTTAATGCTTCGTCACTCAAAGCTTGCAACTCAGGCTCAAGCGCATTAATGTCTTCAGCTGCCTTGCTTAGTTTTTTTATTAGCCTGTCGTTGTGAGAGCCAACAATTTTAGCGACAACTTTATTTATAATACTCATTTAAAACCATACTCTTAAAAATTATTCTATTTTCCCACAGATAACACAATGTATATAAGTTAAAACACCGATGTCAGAAAAAATAACAAACTTATCAAAATTTATCCCAAAAGGCGAATTAGGGCAATTATTTCAGCAAGCCAGAGCCCTAAACCACCTCAACGAACAACTATCAGAGCACCTGCCAGAGCAATTTGCGTTGCTATCGTTATGCACAATTAAAGACAACACCGCTACTTTTGTTACTGATAATCAGGCGATAATTTTTCGTGCACAAAAACAAAACACTGTTTTGCTAAACGCAATAAAGCAAGTAAAATCACTAACACATATAGAAAAAGTGGTTATCAAAATTGATTTAAAGAGACCTTTGCATAAATAGGGATGATTAGCAAAATCCAATTTTTGCCCAATGGGTGATTTCTTTAAACCTTGTCCTGGCAGGGCTAAGGCTGGGTTTAAAAAATCGCCAAGTGGGTGAAAAGTGGGTTTCTGATGATTGTTCCTATTTATGCAAAGGTCTCTTAAAAGAATATTAGAAGAAATTAATTTGTATAAACCCAATATACATTATAATTATTGGGTTTTTATCTTCATCATTTTTTCAAAAAGGAATAGCAATCTTATGTCAGAACAAACAATAGACCTTAAGAAAAGACGCTTCCTAACCAACGCAACAAGCGTGGTTGGTGCTGTTGGCGTCGGTTTTGTGGCGTGGCCGTTTTTATCAACATGGAATCCATCTGCCAGAGCAAAGGCTGCTGGTGCACCCGTTGAGGTTGATATTAGTAAACTTGGGGAAGGGCAATTGGTTCGAGTACTTTGGCGCAAACAACCGGTTTGGATTTTTAAACGCGATAAAACCACTGTTTCAAATTTAAGCACATTAAATGATATATTAGTCGACCCAAACAGTTTGGAAACCTCTCAGCAACCAGAATACGCCAAAAACCCTTACCGTTCAATTAATCCTGATATTGCAGTCATTATTGGCTCTTGCACCCATCTGGGTTGCTCCCCAACTTACCGCCCTGAGCTCGGTGCCGCCGACCTTGGTGGTGACGCTTGGAAAGGTGGTTTTTATTGTCCATGTCATGGCTCTAAATTTGATTTGGCAGGGCGTGTGTACATAGATGTTCCCGCACCCATTAACTTGATGATTCCGCCTTATCACTTCGTATCAGATACACTCATTCAAATTGGTGTTAGCCCAGAAGAGCACGAAGTAACCCCTATTTTTAAATCTAACAAACTCACTTAGCATTATGGATAATAATAAAAACTGGATTGATCAAAGATTCCCGCTAACTAAAGTTTGGAACGAGCATTTAGCAGAGTATTACACACCAAGAAACTTTAACTTTTGGTATTTCTTTGGCTCGTTAGCTATGCTGGTATTGGTAATGCAAATCGTTACAGGAATATTTCTAACCATGCATTTTAAACCTGACGAGTTAAAAGCCTTTGCATCGGTTGAATACATTATGCGTGATGTTAACTGGGGTTGGTTAATTCGCTATTTACATTCAACGGGTGCCTCAGCGTTCTTTATTGTTATTTATCTACATATGTATCGTGGCTTGCTTTACGGCTCATACAAATCGCCACGAGAGTTGATTTGGATTCTCGGCATGGTACTCTACATTGCTCTCATGGCTGAGGCGTTTATGGGTTATGTACTACCATGGGGTCAAATGTCTTACTGGGGGGCGAAAGTCATTATCTCGTTATTTGGCTCTGTGCCGCTTATTGGTCCTGACTTATTGGTGTGGATTTTAGGTGATTATGCGGTGGGCGACCCAGCACTCAATCGCTTCTTCTCATTGCATGTTATTGCATTACCACTTATCCTAGTAATACTGGTATTCCTACACATTGTAGCACTCCATACGGTTGGTTCAAACAACCCAGATGGTGTTGAAATTAAAAAGAATAAAGATAAAAATGGCATTCCAAAAGACGGTATTCCGTTTCACCCATACTACAGCGTTAAAGACATCGTTGGTGTGGTGGTATTCTTGATGATTTTCTCGGCAGTAGTGTTCTTTGCACCAGCAATGAACGGTTACTTCTTAGAGCATGCTAACTTTATTGAAGCCAACCCACTAAAAACCCCCGAACATATTGCACCACTTTGGTACTTAACGCCTTTCTACTCGGTATTAAGAGCGATTCCGCCTATGTTTAACTCACAATTCCCAGGGGTTGTGGGTATGTTTTCAGCGCTATTAATTTTACTGGCGTTGCCATGGTTAGACCGCTCTAAAGTAAAGTCAATTAGATATCGCTCATGGCCTTACAAAGTCGCGCTAGGTGTTTTTGTGGTTAGTTTTATCACGCTTGGCTGGTTGGGCATGGAACCAGTAACAAAAACAAACTCTATATTAGCACGAGTTTTCACTGTGATTTACTTTGGTTTCTTTATCTTAATGCCATGGTTTACTTCTATTGGAAAAACCAAAGAAGTGCCTAAAAGAGTAACGGGAAAATAAAATGAAAAAATTATTAACAACAGCATCTGTTTTAGTAGGCTTAACAATCTCTTTCAATCTTTTAGCAAATAGTGATATACACCTTGACCATGCTGATACAAACATTAGGGATCAAAAATCACTACAAAATGGTGCGCAATTATTTATGAATTATTGCTCGGGCTGTCATTCTCTCTCTTTTATGCGTTATAACCGCATCGGCAAAGATTTGTTTTTAGGTGACATCGTAAGCGCTTATAAGCAAGCAAAAACAAATTTGTCAAATGACAACCCATTAAGTCATTCCGATTTACAAGCGCTTTCAAATGCGATTGATAATCCGGTAAACAACGCCAAAGAAGCAGAAAAAATGCTGAGCAATCTTTCTGACGATGTTATTGCAGAAAACTTAAGCAAGGCAACTGACGAAATGATTGAAAAAAACCTTATGTTTAACGCCGATAAAGTAGGTTCTCCAATAATTGCAACCATGTCGAAAAAAGGGGCGGAAGCTTGGTTTGGCACAACACCGCCAGACTTATCTTTGGTCGCTCGCTCTAAAGGCACAGATTGGATTTACACCTACTTGCGTAGTTTTTACAAAGATGACTCTCGCCCCTTTGGTGTGAATAACAAAGTGTTGGTTAATGCCTCTATGCCAGATGTTTTATGGCATCTTAAGCAAAGTAAATCAACAAAAGATTTCAACCAAGATGTGCGTGACATTACTAACTTTTTAGACTATGTTGGTGAGCCTGCAAAACTGGTACGCGTTGACTTAGGCTACAAAGTATTGGGCTTCTTGTTTATTTTATTTATCCTTGCTTATTTAATGAAAAAAGAATATTGGAAAGATGTGAAATATGGCAAATGGCGCGCTAAGGATTAATTAATCTCATTTTCTGATACACTAACTCAGCGCCTTAGTAATGACGCTGTTTTTTATTTTTAAGGACAACTCAATATGTTAAAACCAAACCCATCCTCAACCATTCTTTACTCTTCTGCTAGCGAAATGGAATCGCATATAGTGCGCTTCATTATGGCAGAAAAGAACATTGAAAGAGAAATCGCCAACCTAAAAACTGAAGAAATTCCTGAAGAAATTCTAGATTTAACGCCTTACCCAACATTACCAACATTGTTTGACCGTGGTATTGTTTTATACGATCTTTCTGTCATTATGGAATACTTAGATGAGCGCTTTCCATTCCCGCCGTTATTGCCTGTTGACCCGATTGAAAAATCAGAAAAACGCCTGCTAATCTTTAGATTTACAAGAGCAGCCAGTAGCTGGTTTGAACTAGCAAACACTATTGAGACAGGTGCAAAAAAAGATGCGGATAACGCCAGAAAAACACTTAAAAGCAGTTTAATTGAATTGGTGCCTTTGTTTGCACATCAGCCCTTCTTTAAAAGTGATGATATGACGATTGTTGATACATGTTTAGCTGTATTATTGTGGCGCTTAAAAAAGTTTGATATTGATTTAGGTAAGCCTGGAAAAGCAGTCACTGACTATGCAAAGCGTTTGTTTGTAAGAGAAAGCTTCAAAGAGAGCTTAACCGATTGCGAAAAAGAATATAACGCTTAAAAATGCCTTCATGACATCGGTTGCACCTTATTTGATTCGTGCTTATCATGAATGGATGGAAGACAGCGGACTGACACCACATATTTTGGTTGACTGCTCAAAACCTGATGTTGTTGTGCCCAAACCCTTTATCCAACAAGACAAAATCGTACTCAATATCAGTAGCGATGCAACTACCTCCTTGGTTATAAACAATGAAGCAATTTCATTCAAAGCACGCTTTGATGGAAAATCTCAGGATATATATGTTCCTACTGATGCGGTGCTAACAATTTATGCAGGTGAAAATGGCGAAGGTATGTTTTTTGAAAACAAAGCCAAACCCATTGATACAGAAAAACCTAAAAAATCCAATCTAACAGTATTAGATTAATGTCAATATCTTGGTATTAAAGTCGCTCAACTTGTCTTTGTTAAAAACCACCACATCAACATCTGTATAAGCACTGAGCGCCTTAGCATTGTCTAGGCTGTTGGGTGTTATTTGATTGAGCACCAACATTGCAATATTGAGTTTGTGCTTTTTAGCGGCTTCTATACTGAGCAATGCCTGATTGATAGCGCCTAATTCATCCTTAACAACAATAACCATAGGTAAATTAATGGCAACAGCAAAGTCACTATTTAACACTTGTTGTGCCATGGGTGAATACAGTCCACCCGCACCCTCAATCACCACAAAATCATCACTGCTACTTGGCTGTACCGCCTTAACTAAATCCTTAAGAATAATGCTCAAACCTTGTTCTATGCTGGCTTTTTCACCACTCACACAAGCGCTAAATTTAAATCGACAAACCGCATCAATCGGCCCTGGGTTGCTGCAGACATTATTTAATAACACCGCATCTTTTGGCAACAAACCATCACTGGCTTTGACACAGTCGCTCTCAATTGGCTTTCTAGCCACAACGCGATATTTTGCATTAAGTGCTCGAATAATATAACTGGCAACAAATGTTTTTCCAACATCGGTGCCACTACCACTGATAAACAATCCTTTCATAGTGAATGATTTTAACAAAAAATGTATAATAGCACCTATGCATAATAACTTAAAAACTAAGTTCTGTGGAATGTCGCTAGACTCGCCCATTATCCTGCTTTCAGGTTGTGTTGGCTTTGGCGAAGAATATACCCGTATTCAAGGCTTTTCCAATAAAGATGTGGGTGCAATCTGCCTCAAGGGCACAACACTTGAGCCACGCCTTGGCAATATCCCACATAGAGTCTGTGAAACCCCCGAAGGTATGATTAATGCCATCGGCTTGCAGAATCCAGGTAGCGATGTTGTTATTAATGACATTATGCCTAGGTTAGATAAGACTGAAACTCGTTTTATCATTAATATTTCAGGCTCGTCTGTTCAAGAATACGGTGAAATTGCCAAACGCTTTAATGACACTGATATTGACGCTATAGAAATCAACATTTCGTGTCCAAATGTCAAAGAAGGGGGTGTGGCATTTGGTAACGACCCTGATATGTCCTATCGTGTGGTTGAGATTTGTCGCCACAACACAACGAAACCAATCATTACCAAACTCTCGCCTAATCAAACTGACATCGCTAATAGCGCACAGCGTTGCATTGATGCAGGCACAGATGGTTTAGCCGTCATTAACACACTTATGGGGATGGCTATTGACACCCATTCACGCAGGCCTGTTATTGGCAACAATCAAGGTGGCTTATCAGGTCCTGCGATTAAACCCATTGCGCTACTCAAAGTACATCAAGTTTATCAGGTAAGTAAAAATCACAATGTGCCGATTATTGGTCAAGGTGGTATTATGAGCGCAAATGATGCGATTGAATTTATCATTGCGGGGGCTGCCACTGTTGGTATTGGCACAGCACTATTTTACGATCCTTTGGTGTGTAATAAAATCAACGATGGTATTAGTCAATATCTCACAAACAACAATCTAAGTAGTGTTAATGAACTGGTTGGCACACTGGAGCTTAACCCTGTCATTTCTCCTTGCAACTCAAAATAAAAATATGAATTCAGAATATAACGCCCAAGAAATTGAGGCACAAGCACAAAAATATTGGCAAGAAAACAAGTCATTTGAAGTTATTGAGGATGATTCAAAAGAAAAATTTTACTGCTTAAGTATGTTTCCATACCCTTCAGGTCGCTTACATATGGGGCATGTGCGTAATTATAGCATTGGCGATGTCATTGCTCGCTATCAAAAAATGCAAGGCAAAAATGTGCTACAACCGATTGGTTGGGACGGGTTTGGCTTGCCTGCTGAAAATGCGGCACTTAAAAATAAAGTGCCACCTGCAAAATGGACTTATGAAAATATTAACTATATGCGCCAACAGCTTACCGAGTTGGGCTTTGGCTACGATTGGTCTCGTGAGCTGGCAACTTGCCACCCGCAGTATTACCACTGGGAACAATGGCTATTTGTTAAACTCTTTGAAAAAGGTTTGGTGTATAAGAAAAATGCAATTGTTAATTGGGACCCTGTCGACCAAACAGTGCTCGCCAATGAACAAGTGATTGATGGACGCGGTTGGCGCTCAGATGCACTGATTGAAAAAAAAGAAATCTCTCAATGGTTTATGCGTATCACTGATTACGCTGATGAACTATTAGACGGTTTAGACAAGTTGGACGGATGGCCCGATGCAGTTAAAACCATGCAAAAGAACTGGATTGGCAAATCAATCGGCTTGGAAATCGACTTCACCAGACAAAGTTTGGATGCACTCAGCGTTTACACCACACGCCCAGATACACTGATGGGTGTTACTTACTTGGCAATTGCAGCCGAACACCCTTTGGCACTGGAGGCTGGCAAAGACAACCCTGCTGTGCAAGCCTTTATTGATGAGTGCAAAGCCATGGAAACTTCTGAAGCCGCCATGGAAACCATGGAGAAAAAAGGCATTGATTCAGGGCTTAAATGCACTCATCCGATTACCGGTGGGGCAGTGCCAATTTGGATTGCTAATTTTGTACTCATGGGCTACGGTACCGGCGCGGTAATGAGTGTGCCAGCACACGATGAGCGCGATTATGAATTTTCCAAAAAATACAACATCAGCATCAAACAGGTTATCAGTAAAGATAAAAATACCAATGAAGGTGCTATTACCGATAAAGGGGTCTTGTTTAATTCTGGGCAGTTTGATGGTTTAGATTTTGACCAAGCTTTTGACAAGATTGCCAAAACCCTTGAAGATAAAAACCTAGGTAGTCAAAAAACCAACTATCGTCTGCGTGATTGGGGTGTATCGCGTCAACGCTATTGGGGCTGTCCAATCCCTGTCATTAACTGCCCAAGTTGTGGCTCAGTGGCTGTGGGGGAGAGCGACCTACCCGTTGTTCTGCCTGAAGCAGTGGTCTTTGATGGTATTGGATCACCGATTAAAAAAATGCCAGAGTTTTATGCAACCACTTGCCCAAAATGTGGCAAGGCAGCGCAGCGTGAAACTGACACCTTTGACACTTTTTTTGAGTCTTCTTGGTATTTTTCCCGCTATACCTGCAAAGACAATAATAAGGCAATGTTAGATGAGCGCGCTAACTATTGGTTAAAAGGTGGTGTAGACCAATACATTGGTGGCATTGAGCACGCAATCTTACATCTTTTGTACGCACGGTTTTTCAACAAATTACTGCGAGACGAAGGCTTGATTGAAAATAACGAACCCTTTAAAAATTTACTCACACAAGGCATGGTCTTAAAAGATGGCGCTAAGATGAGTAAATCCAAAGGCAATACCGTTGACCCACAAGAAATGATAGCCAAGTATGGTGCAGACACAGTGCGCTTGTTTATCTTATTTACGGCTCCGCCGACACAAGATTTAGAGTGGAGCGATTCTGGACTAGAAGGCGCACACCGTTTTATTAACAAGGTTTATCGTTTAGTTAAGGGTTTTATAAAAGACCAAGCAAACAGCCCTGTTGGCTCTTTAAGTAATCTTAATGACATCCAAACAGATGTTCGCTTGAAAACTCACCAAACACTCAGAAAAATCACTGATGATATGGAGCGCAGACACCTATTTAATACAGTGATTGCCGCACTCATGGAGCTTAGCAACACGCTATCAAAGTTCACCGATACCAAAGACACTTCGATGGCAGTGCGCAAGGAATCGTTACATATCTTACTTAAAACGCTCAGCCCAATTGCACCACATCTGTGTCATCACCTGTGGCAAGAATTAGGACATAAGACAGCGATTGTCAATGAACCTTGGCCAAGTGTTGACGAGAATGCTCTCGTGCAAAATAAGGTACAAATCATCGTCCAAGTTAATGGAAAATTGCGCGCTAAACTGATCATAGCTGCCGATACCAGCAAAGCACAAGTGGAGGCACAAGCTCTAGCTGATGAGAATGTGGCTAAATTTATTGATGGCAAAACCGTCATCAAGGTTATTGTTGTGCCAAATAAGTTGATCAATATTGTTGCTCATTGATGATACATAAAACTATTTGTCTATCAAAATATGCAAAAAATTATGGGTCATGACAACTTAAGCGGCTCTTTTCTGAACATTCCAAGCAAAACCTTATAAAGGTTTTGCTTGCGATTATTAAATTTAAATTCACATTCTTTAAGGTGTAAATTAAACATCTTAGATTCACATCATAAGTGCAACACTCAATTATACCAAATTCAAAAAACAACTAAACTAAAAAACTCCACTCTCTACTACACAAATTTTTAATAAAACCATCCTCACTTAGTATTTCATTCCAAGCCTGACAAGA
>NZ_FQTR01000009.1 GCF_900128535.1 bacterium endosymbiont of Bathymodiolus sp. 5 South
CGCAGCAAATTCATCAACATATTGCCAATCATGAAAATATCTTGTTTGAAGGCGCACAAGGTGCACTGCTCGATATTGACCAAGGCACTTACCCATTTTCATCATCAAACTCTTCCACGAATTGACCAGCATCAAAATGTGGACGACGATAACACTTGTCATGAATGCGTTGAGAGTAAAACATTTTAGGGCGACCTTGTCTATCTAAAGTCGGCATCTTATCAAAAGTTACCATATAAGTAATCACACCCGTCATGACTTCCGCAATTGGTGGACAACCTGGCACCTTAATAATTGGTTTATCGGTAATTAATTTATGCGTTGGCGTCGCTTGCGTTGGATTAGGTCGAGCCGCTTGAACACACCCCCAAGAAGCACAAGAGCCCCAAGAAATAATTGCCTTACAATGTTTAGCAACTTTCTCAATTTGATGATGAAAAGGTTTACCAGCGATAATACAAGACATGCCGTCTTGATTAAGCGGAGTATTGCCCTCTACCGCAAGAATGAAATTACCATCGTATTTTTCAATAGTTTCATCAATAATTGCCTCAGCTTGTTGACCCGCTGCTGCCATAATCGTATCATCGTAATCCAGCGAAATCATGGATAAAATAACATCTTTTGCTAATGGGTGTGCTGAACGAATGAATGACTCTGAACAACAAGTGCATTCCAAACCATGTAACCATAAAACTGGAATTCTTGGTTTGTTTTCCATTGCATGAGCAATCTTACCGACAAATGCAGGCCCTAAACCCAAGGCTGTTGCGGTCAAACTACAATATTTGATAAAACTACGACGACTAATGCCTTGCCTGCGCATCACATCATAGAAACTTTCAATTGGTGATTTATCATCAATTGATTGTGCTAACTCTGTATCGGACATAAACTATCTCCTCTTATTATAAAAAATGTATACTACTTACAGTATATTACAAGCAATAACTATGCCAAAAAATTCATTACAACAAAAAACAACTTTTAATCTTAACCTGTCACTCTCATTAAAAAACTCTATAGAACTATTGGCTATGCCATATGACGATTTATTAATTGAGATAAATAATGCCTTAGAAGAAAACATTGTACTTACCGAAAATACTGAAAAAATAAGTGAATATCCTTCAACTTACGAGAAAATCAACGAGAATGATTTTGTAAAATTAGAATACAAAGAGTCTTTATTTTCCAATTTAGAAAATCAATTACTGTACCTTGGTTTAACAAACGAGCAATTGAATATTGCACACATTATGGTTGAAAATTTAACCGAAGTCGGGTTTCTTGAAGTAAGCATTAAAACAATCATGCATATTTATTTAAGAAAACATCCAAACAGCCAAATTAATACTCAGCAATGCGACGCAGTTAAAGAGAAAATGCAAACCAATCTTGAGCCTTTTGGAATCGCTTCTTTTAACACTCAAGACTTCTTGTTATTGCAAGTTAGCCACAGTAAAGACATCGCAGATAGATCTACAGTGATACAGCTTCTATCTGATGGAATTGATATTAATCAAGTGACTACAACACAAAAATATAATTTTCTTGATGCGATTAAGTTATTACCCAAAACGCCTGTGGATAATTTAGATAATATTCAAAATTCATACATGCGCCCAGATATTTCTATTGAAAAAATAGAGGGTAATTGGCATATTAACCTAAAAAAATTGCCCACCATTGCAGTTAATAAAGAATATTTATCATTGCGCAATCAAATTCCAGACAAAACTTTATTTAATGAGCATCTGGTAGCGGCGCGCGGATTAATTGGTTTTTTATCTTATCGAAATCAATACTTACAACAAATTACCAAAGCATTAATCGCCAAGCAACCTCAAGCACTGATTGAAGGTTTAGAGTGTTTGCTGCCATTAACTCAAAAGCAATTAGCGCTTGAGTTAGGCATAGGTGAATCTACTTTATCGCGTTTGATTAAAAACAAATACATGGAAACACCTATTGGCACGATTAAAATTCAAGATTTATTTTCTGCCAATGTTGGCAACCACGCTTCAAAATCTATTCAATACAGAATTATTCAAATTATTCAAAATGAAAATGTGGCACTTTCTGATCAAAGAATATGTGATTTATTGACGCAAGATGAGATTGTAATTTGTCGTAGAACAATAACCAAATATCGAAAAAAATTAAACATACCTTCTGCCCGTCATAGAAAATTATTTAACATGAAATTCAGAAAATAATGACGCTAAAAAGTGATTATAATTACTTGCTTTAGAGTGCTTAAAAAAATCAAATGACCTTTGGAGCTTACTTTTTATAAGAGGCAAAAGATTCAAGTAATTCTTGCTTAGCCTCTTCAGCATTACCCCAGCCATCAATTTTCACCCATTTACCCTCATCAAGGTCTTTATAATAAGTGAAAAAATGCTCAATTTGGTCTTTTAATGTAACATGAATATCATCAATACACTTAATATCATGATAAGATTTACAGAGTTTATCGGTTGGCACTGCCAAAATTTTATAGTCTCTACCCGCTTCATCTGTCATTCTTAAAACGCCAATAGGGCGCACTGTAATCACCGAATCATGAATTAAAGGATAAGGGGTAATCACTAATACATCAGCAGGATCACCATCATCGGCTAAGGTTTCTGGTACAAAGCCGTAATTGCACGGATAGAACATTGGGGTTGAGATAAATCTATCAACAAACATCGCACCTGTTGCTTTATCAATTTCATATTTGACTGGCGATGAATGAGCGGGTATCTCAATAATCACATTGACTTCATCAGGTATATTGCCTGCTGATACGGGTTTTAAACTATTTTGCATTTTTATTCCTTATTTTATAAGGTGCTTTGCAAGACCACACCTTTTAGTTAGTTAAAATACCTGTTGCAAACAATCCACCGACAGGTTGTCTTTTTGCAGGACAACAAAGTACCTAATAGGCGCCTTTATCACTCCCTATTTTTTTTGATTTTTTAGCACAAAACATCACTTCTATACTGGTAATGAACTTTAAAATCTCCATATTTGTTATCTTGTATAAAATTTTATTGCCATTATGACATGGTGCAATAATCTTATTTTTTTTAAGAATAATAAGAGATTGAGTAATATTAGAACGAGAAGTTCCGACCTGCTTTCGAATGTCGTCTGCCGACAATCTATTATTACTCAACGCTCTTAAAATTTTTAAACGCACTGGACTTGAAATTGCTTTCAAAGCCTTTGCCACTTCATCACTGTTTTTTTCTAACCATTCCATCTTAGAGTTTAATGTTATCATTACTATTTTTTTATCCAACAGTCCAGTTATTACTCATCAAACCAAGCATCTGTGTTGTTATCTTTGCTCTGACGCCATGGCATAACCCACATCTGATAAAGTGAGGTAGAAAGCATAATGGTAGAAGCAAGACTATAGCCGAAACCGCCAATAATAACTAACCAAGCAAAGGCTGGATCAATACGCGTCAACCACCAAGCGCTAACATCCAGTATTAAAAAAGCAAAAGGGATAAAAATAATAATTGCTTTTAGCCACTTATTAAAACCAACGGCTAACGAGAATATCAAACCAACAAAAAAGAAAATAAAGGCGATGCCAAATAAATGAATATGCGATATGCGTGTTAAACTAGAAATATCTACCGCACCATCTGTTATCGTTAATCCTTTAATAACCTCAAATTTAGTAAGGTTAGGCAGTGCAGGAATACTAGTATGACAAGAAGCGCAACGCTTTAAAATAATCGGCTGAATTTCATTTTTCCATCTTTGTTGTTCTGCACCATGTTTTGCCCAATTAATAATTTTTAACCTTTCCTTAACGGGCGCCTTATCTTTCATTGAGCCATTCAGTTTATTTTCTAATTTAGAATTAGAGCGATTACCATAATAACTATAGATTACATCATCAATAGAAAGCCCAGGCTTGCCATCAGATTGACCGTGAGTTAGCATAATTTGTGCTCCAGCCATCATGAGCCCTACACCAACCACTACAATATAACCCGTAAATAAAGCCTTAAGCGATAATGGAATATTAGATAAATTCATAGTTTCTCCTTTATATTTAGCACTGTTCCCATGGTAGATCATCATGGCTCCAACCATTGATATTACCTCGGTGCTTATTAGCATCTAAATCCCCTTCAAACCCTGTGGTGATATGAGCGATATTTTTAAAGCCTTTTTTGATTAAGAGTTCTCCTGCTTCCATTGAAAGCCTACCTGCACGACCAATTAAAATAATTTCTGCATCCAAAGGATAATGTGTATCCACCAAAAGTGCGAAGACCGCTTAAGAAAATCGAGTATTAATCTTCCATTCTGGGTCTTCCATCCATGACAATAAAACACTACCAACCGCATGTCCGACAAACTTATACTCCACGGAAGAGCGCACATCCAAAAATAATATTTTGTTGTCTTGCTGTAACTTATCATAGGCTTGTTTAGGGGTTAGTTCAATTACTTTCATTGTTATATTCCTGTTAAATTAAAATGTGGTATCAAGGTGGGTATTAGACTTATATTGTTATTTTTGCATTAAGGTTAACATTGTTCCCATGGCAGATCGTCATAACACCAGCCATCCAAATTACCCCGTTGCTTTAGAGCATCTAAATGCCCTTCAAAGCCCGTAGTGATATGCGCAATATTTTTAAAGCCTTTTTTAAGTAAAGCGTTACCGGCATCCAGTGAACGGTTACCAGAACGGCAAATTAAAATAATTTCAGTATTTAATGGGTCATGTCTATCCACTAATAATGCCGATACCGCATGGCAAAACCTAGGGTTAACTTCCCATTCTGGCTCATCCATCCAAGGTACTAAAATACTACCCACTGCGTGCCCAACAAATTTATACTCCACACAAGAGCGCACATCTAAAAATAAAACTTGGTTATTTTGTTGTATTTTTTCACTCGCTTGTCTTGGCGTCAATTCAATCACTTTTTTCATCGTATCTCCCTATATATTTAATAACAAGATTATTGCTAGTAGCAAAATCTAAAATTTGATTCAGTAGCACTAAATTTGTTTCCTCTAAACAGGTTTTCACCTTAATGCCTTTGATGCCGTTAATATTAAAAACATGAACACATTGTTTAGATTGTTGAGTTGTGGTATGTGTATTAACCAATCTCTCAGTCCAGTCGCTAGGTCTAAATTTAATCCCTTTATCACAATGTCCATACACTATAAAATTTTGCATTTTTTCCTTTATAAAATTAACGACAGAATTCTACACAACTCAAGGAAGATAGATACTTCGCTCTGTCAAACGGATTAAATTAAAAGCAATAATTATTATCAAGCAATAACTGTTCCAAATTTTTAGCATTATCTTTATTTAAAAAATAACACACGCAAATATCTACGAAAAATCGTAGAAAATAATTTTAAAACTTATATTTTAGAAAATTTCAGCCCACGATAGCGACCCCGCTAATATATTAGTTTGCGGTACGCTCAATTGACATATTGTGGACGGGTGACGGAGAAAGTTAAGAATTACAAAACCTTAACTATTTTAATTGGCAAGCTTTACAAATCACATTAAAAAAATCAAAGTATCAATTATTTAGAGGCGACTTTAAAAACTAAATTAAATATTTAGAGCGAGGGGTAAATAGGTTGAGAATTTTTTGAGACATTGACATAAATAAAGATGACTCACAAACATGACGATCTTATTCGATTAACGAATTTCTTAAACTTTACCCTAATACAGCCAAAGTTAACTTAAATATCGCCCTTATCTTCTTTTTTGAGTAAGCCATTAGTGTCAATTTTTTCAGACTTGGTGGTGGTTTTAGTGTCATCTTGATTGGTCTTCTCTGTAGCGACATTTTTTACAACTTCTTTACGCTTAGTCAATGTGCTTTTAATCCATTCTTTGGCATTATCCTTGTTGTAGGCTGATGCTTCTTTTTCAACATTATACTTTTCATCGGTATTAGTATCATCTGATAATAGCCCCATACTAATAGCAATATTGCGACAAGATTCCTCGCCTGCAGACAGTGTACCCAATGGAATAACGATTAAGGTCAGCACGGTTGAAACCAGCACACCGAATAATAACGAAATCGCCATACCTTGGAAAATTGGGTCAGATAAGATAACGCTTGAGCCACCAACCAATGCAAAAGCAGTAATCATAATAGGACGCGTTCTTGATGCGCAAGAATTTATCACTGCATCAAAAAATGGCACACCTTTGGCGTATTCTTGCACCGTAAAATCCACCAATAAGATTGAGTTACGCACAATAATACCTGCTAGGGCAATCCAACCAATCATTGAGGTGGCAGTAAACTCTGCGCCTAATAGCCAATGCCCTGGCACAATACCCAATAGGGTTAGCGGAATTGGTGCCATAATGACTGCTGGCACGATGAAATTGCCAAATTGCCAAACAACCAACATATAAATGACCACCAATGCCACAGCAAATGCTGTACCCATATCGCGGAAAGTTTCATAAGTAACGGTCCATTCCCCGCCCCACTCAAAGCTTGGTACGCTTTGGTCTTCTGGTGGACCTAAATACTCACCTTGTAATTGCTTACCGTCTATTGTTTGATACTCTAGTAACAAGTCATCAACACCAAACATTGCATAAATTGGCGCGCTTAAACGCCCTATTGGCTCACCTAAAACATATTCAACATCAGCTAAATCCTTGTGGAAAATTAAATCGTCTTGTTTCTTATAAACGAAAGAACCTAGTTCAGAAACTGGAATCATGCCGCCTTGTTGTGAAGGTACTGGTAATTGCGTTAAATAAGACAGTTGCGATCGTTTAGACAACGGCACTTTTAAGCAAACACGCGAAGGCTCAAGTGCATTTTTAAGACGAATTGTGGTTACATTAAAACTACTCATTGCCATTGCTAAAGTTTCTTTAATGGTTTGTACGCTCACACCAAAACGCGATGCTTTTGCGGTATCGACTTGGAAATTAATCACTGGATATTCATCACGCATCAAATTATCAACATCTGTCATCGTGCCTGATTCTTTAAACATTTGAGTTAAATCATGTGCCAACTTACGCCGTGTTGCTTTGTCAGGACCGTACACTTCGGCAACTACTGGACGCAATACTGGTGGCCCAGGTGGCATTTCAACCACAGCGTAATTAGCCCCTACATCAAGTGCAACTTGTTGAATCAATTCACGCGCATGCAGGGAAATTTCATGGCTTGAACGCTCACGATCACCTTTATCTGCTAATTGAATTTGCATCTCACCTTCTGATGATCTTTGTCTTAAATAAGAGTGTCTTACCAAGCCATTAAAATCAAATGGCTTGGCCGTACCTGCGTAAGTTTGGATAGAGACTACTTCTGGCATTTTGCGTAATATTTGTGCCATCTTATGGAGTGTTGACGCTGTATTTGCTAACGCACTACCATCAGGCATATCAAGCGATATGCTAAACTCTGATTTGTTATCTAATGGCAACATCTTTACTGGCACTGCTGTGGTATAAAACATTGACATTGATAAGAAGAATGTTACTACCAAGCCAATTAAGAAACCCATTCCATAAGCTTTAACACTGAATAATTTAGAGATGGTCGAATGAAAGAATGCGTGCAATATCTTACCTTCTCTTTCTTCTTTTACATGCATTTTATGCAGCACACCTAATGGTGGCACAAATTTCATAATAAAGTAAGGGGTAAATACAAATGCTGCAAATAAAGAAAACATCATTGCCACTGATCCCAATACTGGAATTGGCGCCATGTATGGACCCATCATGCCACTGACTGCTGCCATTGGGACTAAGGCAGCAACCACAGTAAAGGTTGCTAAAATTGTTGGATTGCCCACTTCACGCACTGCATCAATTGCAGTGGCAATCGTAATTTTGTTGTCAATCAGCCAACGGCGATAAATATTTTCAGTAACAACAATTGCATCATCCACCAAAATACCGATAGAGAAAATCAACGCAAATAAACTCACTCTATCGATGGTCATACCCAACATCCAAGCTGAGAAAATAGTCATCAACAACACAACTGGAATCACCAGTGTTACGACAATTGCAGGGCGAATACCCAGTGCAAACCAAACCAATAAAGTTACAGCGCCGGTCGCAATAAAGAGCTTCTTAATCAATGAGTTAACTTTGTCTCTAGCAGATTTTCCGTAGTTTCTGCTGACGCTAACTTCAACATTATCTGGAATAAGACGCCCTTTCAATTCTTCAACTTTAGCCAAAATATCGTTAGCAACTTTAACGCCATTGGCGCCAAACTTCTTTGCAATAGCAATGGTTACCGCTTGTTCACCTGTTGCCTTGGTTTTGTCTGGACTGGCAACACCACTATAGTGATTAACCATATGATGTGCTTCTTCTGGCGCATAATACACATCTGCAATATCACGCACATACACAGGCTTTCCGTCATTGACTGCCACCACTAAATTCTCAATATCTTCAACTTTCTTAAAGAAATCACCTGAGTAAACTTCCATTTTATAGCCGTTTAACTCAATATCACCCGTATGTGAGCTAACATTTGCACTGCCAATAGTGTTTGAGATTTGCTGAATAGAAATACCATAACCCGCTAAACGACCAGGGAAAACATCAATATGAAAAATCTCTTTTCGCCCACCGACAACAAAGCCATTGTTGGTATTTGGAACTTTGCCAAGTTGTTGTAATAACTCCAAGCCCAAAGAGCGCAACTGTCCATCGTCAAGTGATTTTGACCATAAGGTAAGATTAACAATAGACACATCATCAATTTCTTTTGGTTTGACCAGTGGCGTTCTAACGCCTGGCGGCATAAAATCAAGATTTGCCAACATTTTGTCACGCACCTTGACAACAGAAGGCGTCATTTCTTGCCCTACATCAAACTCAATGGTAACAATGCCATGACCTTTATCACTAACTGAATAGACATGCTTAACACCTAAAATATTAGACATTAGACGCTCTAATGGTTTAACCACAATGTTAGACACTTCTTCCGAAGAGGCGCCTGGGTATTCAACAAAAACATCAATGAGGGGTACGGAAATCTGCGGATCTTCTTGTCGCGGTGTAGAAATAAGCCCGATAATACCGGCACCAAACATGGCAAAAAACAAAATAATAGACAAGGGTGAAGTGATAAAGGCCTTGGTTAACTTGCCTGCAATGCCTAACTCGTAATCTCTCAAGTCATCTAAAATTATATCTTTATCGATATTCTTATCTTTAGAGACATCAATGTGTTCGTGTTTTTTCATCAGTTCCTTGGTGTGAAAATGGTATTTTGATAATTATTCATAATTATGCAGAAAACTGACTAAATATCCATCCCTGAAATCATCATAATGTTAGGATTGGTAACGATTTTTTCACCAATCTTTAGTCCAGATAAAACACTTTTTTGGTAATCACTGATTTGCTCACCAAGGCGCACAAATCTCAATTCAGTTTTATGAGTTTGTGGGTTGATAACAAACACGCTTGGCAAACTAGAACGCCATATAATGGCTGTTTCTGGAATGACTGGCATTAACGAGCCTGAATCTATTTCAAAAATTTCTACTTCCGCATAAGCCCCTACTAAGACTGGCACATTCTCAGGTAAATCAAATTTAACTTTAACACTGTGTTTGTTGTTATCGGCTATTGGGTAGATTTGTGAAAGTTTTGCGTTAACCACAATATTTACCATGTCTAATTTAATGCGGTATCTTTTGTTAAGCTTTAGGCTGGTTACCAAGCGTGAAGGTACATTTAACTCAACTTGGAGTTTTTTGATATTGGCAAACTTCATTAACACTTGCCCAGACTGTACGATATCACCTTGATCAACATTTTTAACCACAATCACACCGTCAAAAGGCGCAACAACTGTTGCGTCCTTTAGGTGTTCTTCCACTTGCTTAAGCTTAAGCCGTGCTTGCGTTAGTTTGTTTTTTGCTTGTTGATAGCTGGTATAGCGTGAAGTGCGGTTGGCAAACTTGTCAAAATCAGGATCCCCCCTTCCGCTCATTTTCACCATTGGGTCTGTGAACATTGAAAACATACCTGGAACGCCGCCAAACATACTGTTTGAATTTGGAGAAACAATAGATTGAGAATATTGCACTCCGGCATTTCTTAATGCTTCATTAGCGGAAGATATTTCTGCATAAACCGCATCTCTTTGTGCTTGGATAGATTTTTGCTCAAGCGTTATTAGAACAGCACCCCGCTTAAACATATCCCCTTCTTTACCGGTAATTGTTAACACATCACCTGAAACTTGCGCCGATAAAGTTACTTTGGCAGAGGAAATAACTTTACCACCTAAAAGTGCCCTTTTGTCAAGTGACAGTCCGAATACTTGTTGGATGTTATAAGTTGAGTTAAGGTTTGCTGGATTTTGGTTTGAACCTTGATTAAACGGTTTCGCTGAACTTGGAAGTGGCAACAATAAAGCCAGTGTCGTTAAAAAAGCAATTGATGAATTCATAGTTAATCTTATTAAAATAATTTAGGTGTAGCAAAATCTGAACCCTATCATTTTACAACATTTACTCTGAGACCTTTGCATAAATAGGGATGATTAGCAAAATCCAATTTTTACCCAATTGGTGATTTCTTTAAACCTTGTCCTAGCAGAGCTAAGGCTGGGTTTAAAGAAATCACCAATTGGGTAAAAAGTGGGTTTCTGATGATTGTTCCTATTTATGCAAAGGTCTCACTCTGTTTTTTATCACTATTTTATTTGATAAATCTTAATGTATCGGGCTTTGTCTTTTATAATTAGCGTTTTTAATCATTAATTAAGCAATGTTTGCATTTACCCCTGGCGAACCCGCTGGAATAGGGCCTGATTTGGCAGTGATTTACGCTCAAGAAAAATCTAAAAAAGATTTGTTGATTTTTGCCGACCCTGATATGTTACTAGATCGGGCTAAAACCCTTAATTTAACACTTAAAATTAGCGAATCAGAATCAACTTCTAACGCGCAAACATTATGTATCTACCCTGTTAAAACAGCCGCTAAAGTCATTGCTGGTACGCTCAATAAAAACAATGCTGAGTATGTGTTAAAAACATTGGACCTAGCCACACAGCATTGCCTTAACGATAACACTCAAGCGCTTGTAACTGGCCCACTACATAAGGGTATTATCAATCAAGCAGGCATTTACCCTAACTTTAGTGGTCATACTGAGTATTTGGCTCATCTCTCAGGTGTAGACAAAACCGTCATGATGTTGGCAACCGATGGATTTCGAGTCGCATTAGCAACAACACATATACCGCTAAATCAAGTGTCAAAAAACATACAAGCTGACGCCTTAGAAAAAACCTTAAATATTATTCACAAGTCCTTGCAAAATTATGGTCTGCACAACCCTAAAATTGTCGTCTGCGGACTCAATCCTCATGCAGGCGAAGATGGGTATTTGGGATCTGAAGAAATTGAAATTATCAATCCTTTGATTGAAAAACTCAATACACAGGGGCTTAACCTTGTTGGTAGCGTACCCGCTGACACCGCCTTTACGCCCGATGCGCTAAAAGGTGTGGATTGTGTATTAGCTATGTATCACGACCAAGGTTTGCCCGTATTAAAAACCTTGGGTTTTAAAAAAGCCGTCAATATTACCTTGGGCTTGCCCTTTATTCGTACTTCAGTTGACCACGGAACGGCGCTTAGCCTTGCTGGTACAGGCAATATAAGTCTAGGTAGTTTCAATACTGCGCTAAAAACTGCGCAAAATTTTATAGCGTCTAAGCGATGAGTAAGCATAAAGCTAGAAAGCGTTTTGGACAAAACTTTTTGACTGATAACCGGGTTATTGAGCGTATTGTTGCTACTATCGCACCAAAGTTTAATGATAATTTGCTTGAAATTGGTCCTGGTCAGGGTGCAATGACGCTGCCTTTATTAGAATGCGTCAAACAACTCAATGTTATTGAAATCGATAAAGATTTGATTGTTATGTTGCGCAATTTGAACAAAGACAATCTTATTATTCATCAAGGTGATGCGCTTAAATTTGACCTAAGCACCCTAACAACACCTCTTCGTGTCGTGGGTAATTTGCCTTATAATATCTCATCGCCACTACTTTTTCATCTACTTGAAAACAGAGATAAGGTGGTGGATATGACTTTTATGCTACAAAAAGAAGTCGTAGAAAGGATGGTAGCTGAAAACGGTTCGAAAACTTATGGGCGTCTAAGTGTGATGATACAAGCATTTTTTGAAGTTGAGTTAGTTTTTATCGTGCCGCCTGAGTCTTTTGAGCCTGCACCAAAGGTAGATTCTGCCATTGTCTATCTCAAACCCTTAACACCATCAAAAGTTAGCAACACTGAACTTTTTGAGAAAATTGTCAAGGCAGCTTTTTCTCAGCGTAGAAAAACCCTTGGAAATTGTTTAAAATCTTTGCTATTACAAAACCAAACAACTATTGACTTATCACAACGCGCTGAAATGCTTAAAGTGGAAGACTTTATTGTCTTAACTAATGAATATGAGGCCACCTACACATACTAAATAATATGATAAAAAACAACATTAAAATTACGGTTAAAGTTACCCCGATAGAAGCGCAAACCCTTCCTTTTAAGAGTCAATACGCTTTTGCTTACACCATTACTATTAGCAATCAAGGGCAAATTGGTTCACGCTTAATTAGCAGACACTGGTTGATCCAAGATGAAACTGGATATACAGAAGAGGTGATTGGCGAAGGTGTGGTGGGTGAACAACCACATTTACTGCCTAACGAGGCTTTTGAGTACACTTCTGGGGCAATGATTAAAACCCCAACGGGTACGATGAAAGGAAAATATCATATGATTAGTGACACAGGTGAGAATTTTAGTGTTGAAATCGCAGAGTTTGTACTAAGTAAGCCCTATACATTGCAATGAGCGATTATCTAATTGGTGATATTCAAGGATGTTTCGACTCATTACAAAAATTACTTAAAAAGGTAGCGTTTTCTAGCGATAAAGACCAATTGTTTTTTTTAGGGGATGTGGTTAATCGTGGCAACAAATCACTTGAAACCTTAAGATTTATCAAAGATTTATCTGAAAACGCCCAAATGGTGTTAGGCAATCATGATTTTCACTTATTAGCCTGTGCTCTGGGTGATAAAACTCCCAGTAACAAAGACACTTTTAGTGATATTTTAAATGCCAAAGACAAGGGGAAACTGATCGATTTTTTATTACAACAACCTTTGGTGATTGAACATAAAAATGCACTTTTATTGCACGCAGGTGTTCCCCCTAACTGGGATAAAAACACACTTTTATCTCAAGCCTTGACGGTAGAAAAACACTTAAAAAAATCCGCTGTAGGGCGTTTTATCAACCAGATGTATGGCGATTATCCATACACTTGGCATCGTGATTTAAAGGAGATGGAGGCTTGTCGCTATACCATTAATGCTTGCATGCGCATGCGTTTTTGTCGCGCAGATGGCACTTTAGAATTTGCGCATAAAATGGGGCAAAATACCGCACCAACAGACTTTAAAGCGTGGTTTTTACACGAAAACAGGCTATTGGCGGATACCGATATTTTCTTTGGACACTGGTCAACTTTGACAAACATCACTCAGCCACATGTTTATCCAATGGACAAAGGTTGTGCTTGGGGTGGTGCATTAAATATGATTCGCTTTAAAGACAAGCAAATATTTTCAGTTACTTGTTAAATTTTTATTTGCCCTTCAAATGCAAACTCGGCGTCGCCAACCATAAAAACTCCGTCCTCCTCCTTAACGCCAATTAATAACTTTCCTCCTTTTAAGCTAACAAGGATATCTTTATCTTTAGCGTTAACCCTGCCTATCAAATCTAAATACGCCACGGTTGCACAGGCACCACTACCACAGGCAAGTGTCTCCCCGACTCCGCGTTCATAAACCCTAAGTGTGATATTAGATTTATCCGTAATTTCTACAAAATTCACATTCACTCCATTTGGAAAATCCCCAGAATTCTGTATTTTTTTTGCAATAGATTCAATCTCTTGGTTGATATCATTTACGATTAACACTGCATGCGGATTACCCATTGAGACCACGCCAACTTGATATCCATCGACAGTGTAGGTAGCGTTTTCATTTTTTAATTGATTAAATGGAATGTCTTTTGGTGTAAAAATAGGCAACCCTAAATTTACACAATAAGCATTTTCAGCCATTTTTTTTATTCGCATGTTGCGATTTTTAGTTTCAACAAAAATTTCTGTTTTATCTGTTAAACCTTTATCTACAACAAACTTAACAAAACACCTAGCCCCATTGCCACATTGCTCTACCTCGCTACCATCGGCATTAAAAATGCGATATTTAAAATCAATATTTTTTAAATTTGTTTTTTCAACCAGCAATAACTGATCAAAACCCACCCCAAAATGCCTGTCTGAAAGTTGTTTAATTCGTTCTGAAGACAACGATATCTTCTGATTAATAGCGTCAATCACCATAAAATCATTCCCTAAACCGTGCATTTTTGTAAAGCTAATATTCATAGTGGTTATTTTATCCACTTATAACGCATATGGTTATGAATAAGTCAAATTCTGTTAAAATTCATGCCAATTTAACTTTTCACAACTATTATGCAAACACCTAGTAATATCACTTTAGATAAAGCCAAAACCCTTCTTACCCTTACCTTTGATGGTACGAAATACCCACTGAGTGCTGAATATCTAAGAGTTTATTCCCCCTCTGCCGAGGTGGTAGGACATGGACCAGGTCAGCAAACCCTACAAGTAGATAAAGAAAATGTCACGATTAGTCGTATTGAACCTACAGGAAATTACGCTGTCGTTTTATTTTTTAGTGATGGTCATGATAGCGGTATCTATTCTTGGGAGCACCTTTACAAATTGGCTACAGAACAAGATAAATTGTGGAACGATTACCTAACAAGATTGAAGGATGCAGGGCACTCTCATAAGTAACATTAAGCTTTAATTTTAATGTATAATTTTGCATCAATATTTCACTTCATTTTGAACGCTTAAAATATGAAAAAAATCATTCTTAAATTTGTTTTACTAACAAGCCTATTAGTCTCTTCACTGGCAATCTCAGTACCCATTAAAAACATTGAAATCTTAGGTCTTGATGTTATTTCTCGAGGTACAGTACTCAGTTACTTGCCAGTTGAAGTGGGTGACGATTACACCGAAAAAACATCAAAAGAAATTATTAGTAGTCTTTATAAAACGCAATTTTTTAAAGACATTGAAGTGAGTGAAGTCAATCAAACTTTAAAAATCACCGTCATAGAAAATCCACATATTAAATATATTGATTTACTCAACCACTCAGACAAAGTCATTGACGACGACGCACTTAAACAAGTTTTATCTAGTATGGATCTAACTCCCGGTAAAATTTTTAATAAAAGACAACTGGATAAACTCATTGAGCAACTAAAGGCAACCTATATTAGCAAAGGTTATTACGGTATTAAAATCACTAAAGAAGTTGAAATTGATAGCAGTAATAGAGTTGGTATTGAACTTGACATTTCTGAAGGCGAAGTTGCACGCATTAAATCAATGCATATTTCTGGAAACAAAGTACAAGAAGAAAAGACTTTACTTAATTTGTTTCAAATTGGTGAACCTGATTTTTTCATTGTTAATTACTTTACTGAAAAAGACCACTATTCTAAAGTTGCACTTGATGCAGGCCTTGAAACACTAAAATCATACTATTTCAACCTTGGTTATCTTGATTTTAAAGTCACTGATGTTAAGAGCGATTTGTCTAAGGACAAACAAAGTATTGATATTGCTATTCAAGTTGATGAAGGTTCTAAATACAAAGTTGGTAAAATTGAATTTACAGGCAATATGTTGAATGAATCCAGCGAAAGTTTATCAAAACTCCTAACGCTTAGCACAGGTAATATCTTTGAGCGTAAGAAAATTATTGATAGCCTTAAAGCTATCACTGATCTTTACACCAATCAAGGTTATGCCTTTGCTAAAATAGATGCACTAACCTCTGAAGGCGAGGTTGCCAATATTATTAACTTAAAATTCAAAGTATCGCCACATAAAAAAGTCTACATTAACCGCATTACTATTACCGGCAACACCAGAACACAAGACGAAGTTGTGCGTAGAGAAATCAATATTTACGAAGGTGGGCTGTATTCAAATGAGGAATTAGAAGAATCAATTAATAAACTCAAGCGTCTTGGCTTCTTTTCTGATGTAAAAATGGAAGTCTCTAAACTTAAAAATTTTGATGATAAAATTAATCTAAATTTTTCGGTAGAAGAAACCAAAACAGGAACTTTTTCTGTTGGTTTGTCTAATTCTAACAGCACCGGCTCTTCTTTTAATGTTGGCATAGAGGAAAAAAACTTCCTTGGCACAGGTAACACCCTAAATGCTAAAACAGCACAATCAAAAGCGGTAAAAGAACTGCAAGTCTACTTCTCAAACCCTTACTTTACCAAAGATAAACATAGCATTAGTTACGGCATCTTTGCTAAAAAAACAGAAGGTGCTGAGCTTAAAGTTGAAGAATATAAAGTAAACGAAAAAGGGGGGAGTGTTGGTTACGGTATTCCAATTACAAAAGATACGCGTATTGGTGTAAACCTTAAATTCTCTTCTAGGGATATCACTTGTGGCGAAAATTTTGCAAAGGCTGGTTATGAAAAAGTCCAATGTTCAAGTAATGATAAGACTGAAGCCAAACTAAGTGTAAACTGGAGCAACAACACACTTGATGATTACAATTTTCCAACCAAGGGCAATAGTAATCATCTTAAAATGAGTGTAGCCCTACCCGTTGCTGATTTTAGATACTATAAACTTGACGCTTCACACAGAAGTTATTATCCATTTACTAAAAATTTAACGCTTAAAACTAGCGCTGAAATAGGTTTGGCAAAAGGTTACGGCGACAAAGAGTTGCCATTCTTTGAGCGTTACTATGGTGGTGGCTCTTCCTCTGTGCGTGGCTTTAGTTTTAACTCTCTTGGTGTAAAATACCCTAATGGTAAAGCAAAAGGCGGTGAGCTATCCATGTCAATGAATGCCTCTATTATTTCGCCAGTTACCTTTATGGAAGACAGTAAAAATATGCGCGTGAGTGCATTTATTGATGCAGGCGGTATTAGTGAAAAGATTGCTTTTAGTACTAATGATTTCCGTGCATCTATTGGTCTTGGGTTTATTTGGTTAACACCAGTGGGACCATTAGGCGTATACGCAGCTAAACCACTTATAAAGAAAGCAGGCGATAAGACCAATGCTTTTGAATTCACGATAGGCGCAAATTTCTAAATCGCCTTAATAATGCATACACTAGGAGATATTGCTCGTTTTATTGATGCTGAATTGATTGGTGATGCATCATTAGAAATCAACAGCTTGTCTGCTAGCTCTAAGGCGAAAAAAGGTCAACTAACTTATATTGAAAATAGTAAATACAAGTTAGACTTGCTCAATTCAAATGCCAGTGCGGTGATTTTAACCAAGGATTTGTTAGGCGACTGTCCTACTAATGCGCTTGTGGTTGATAATGTTTATTTAGCTTTTGCCAAAATTACGCATTCTTTCAAACAACCATCCAATCATCTTGATGGCATCCATGTTAGTGCTCAAATTAACAGTAAAAACATTGCCAATAGTTGCACCATTGCCGAAGCCGTTATTATTGGCAAAAATTGTACCATAGGTGCAAACACGACAATTGAGCAAGGCGTTACAATTGGTGATAATGTCACCATACAACCCAATGTAGTTATCTTGCAAAATACCACAATTGGCAATAATGTGGTTATCTCTGCAGGTGTGGTAATTGCCTCAGAAGGCTTTGGCAATGCACTAGATAAACAAGGTCACTGGCATGCAATTGCTCATTTAGGTAATGTGCTAATTGGCAATAATATTACTATTGGTGCAAACACAGTGATTGATAGAGGCACATTAGAAGACACACAAATCCACAATGGTGTCCGCCTTGATAACTTGGTGCACATCGCTCATAACACTATTTTAGGCGCAGACACAGCAATTGCTGCTGGTGTCACTATTGGCGGTAGTGCAATACTGGGCAAGCGTTGTCAAATCGGCGGTGGTGCGGTGATTGCCAGTCATATGCATTTAGCAGATGATACGGTTGTAACCGGTTCAAGCACGGTAGACAAACATCTAAGTCAAGGTCACTACACGGGCTTTACTTCTATCTCCTTGCATTCAAATTGGAAAAGAACACAAATGTGGTTGTTAAAACTTGATAAAATCGCTCAGTATCTGAATATTAAGCTTAAAAATCTAAAAAAAGGTAAATAAAATTATGGAAATGAATATTCAAGAAGTTAAGAACTACTTACCACACCGCTATCCTTTCTTGCTCATTGACAGAGTTTTAGAGATAGAAGTTGGCAAATCTATTGTTGCACTGAAAAATATTTCATACAACGAGCCACAATTTACTGGACATTTTCCTGAGCAACCGATTATGCCAGGCGTTCTAATCATTGAAGCTATGGCACAGGCCACAGGAATCTTGGCATTTAAATCTGAAGTTGGCAAACCTATTGAAGGTCAAATTTACATGCTAGTTGGCGTGGACAAAGTGCGTTTTAAACGCATGGTTGAGCCCGGTGACCAATTACGCATTAAAGCGGAAGTTACGGCTGTCAAACGCGGTATTTGGAAATTCAAATGTAGTGCAGCAGTTGATGAAAAAATAGTAACCACTGCTGAGTTGATGTGCACACAAAAAGCAGCTGATTAAAGGAGAGTCTCATGGCAATACATGCAAGTGCAATTGTTGACCCTAGTGCAAAAATCCATAAAAATGCTGAGATATGTGCATACACTGTTATTGGTGCAAATGTGGAGATTGATACAGGTACTATTATTGAATCTCACGCAGTTGTACAAGGTCCAACCAAAATTGGTAAAAACAACCATATTTACTCATTTGCCTCTATTGGTGGCGACCCACAAGATACCACTTATGAAGTTGGACAAGACTCTAACTTGATTATCGGTAATGACAACCAAATTCGTGAATTTTGCACCATTAACCGTGGCACAGAAAAAGAGGAGTCTATCACCCGCGTGGGTTCTAACAATTTATTAATGGCATATGTGCATATTGCACACGACTGTCAGATTGGCAACCATATCATTATGTCAAATAATGCCTCACTCGCAGGACATGTGCGCATACAAAATTGGGCAATTTTAGGTGGGTTTACTTTGGTTAAACAATTTTGCATGATTGGCATGCATACTTATATTGGTATGGGTTGCCAAATTAACAAAGACATTCCTTCTTATATGGTGGCATCGGGCGTACAGACTCGTATTCGCAGCATTAACGCTGAAGGTATGCGCAGGCGTGGTTTCTCACCCAATGCTATTGCTGCTATAAAGCGTGCTTTTAAAGTAGTTTATCGTAGTCCTGGCTTGCTTGACCAATCCCTTAAAGAGCTGGAAGAAACTGAGTCTGAGCATATAGAAGTGATGCAATTCGTACAATGCATCCGCAGTGCAAAAACTGGCATTATGCGTGGGCCTAACGAAGAGTAACCTCAGCTAAATTATGGATAGGTCTTTTTTAAAGTCCAGCAGTATCGTCACTATAATGACTTTTTTATCACGCATATTGGGTTTGGTGCGTGATTACTTTGTGGCACGATATTTTGGCGCAAATGACTTAACGGATGCCTTTTTAGTTGCCTTTAGAATTCCTAATTTTCTAAGGCGCTTATTTGGCGAAGGCGCTTTTTCTCAAGCTTTTGTCCCTATTCTAGGAGACGCTAAAGCTAACCATAACGAAGCAGAAGTGCAAAATATAATTAATCATATTGGCACTAAGTTCTTAAAAGTTTTAATCATTTTAACTGTGATTGCTGTGCTAATCGCTCCTGCTATTATCTTTATATTTGCATGGGGCTTCTACTTTGATACCGACCCCACTAAGTTTAATCTTGCATCAGATATGTTGAGAATTACCTTTCCTTACTTATTGTTAATCTCATTAACCGCTTTTTCAGGTAGTATTTTAAATACTTACGACAAGTTTGCTGTGCCTGCTTTCACCCCAGTGTTGTTAAATATCTCAATGATTCTGTGTGCAGTTTATTTATCAAAATACCTAGACACACCAATTATGGCATTGGCTTGGGGGGTGTTAATTGGCGGCATCGTACAATTGTTATTTCAAATTCCATTTTTACTTAAAATCAAAAAGATGCCACGCTTAGTGCGCGGTGAGCATGAAGCTATAAAACTCCTTAAAAAACGTATGCTACCCGCCCTATTTGGGGTTTCAGTCTCTCAAATCAACTTACTAATTGACACTATGATTGCCACAGTATTGGTTAGCGGCAGCGTTTCTTGGTTGTATTACTCTGATAGATTGCTAGAATTACCTTTGGCACTTATTGGTATTGCGCTAGCAACAGTGGCTTTAGCAAAACTCAGCGGTCATTTTGCCAACAAAGATGAGGATAAATTTACCCACACCGTTGATTACGCACTCAAAATCGGCTTAATCCTTGGTGCACCTGCCTGTCTGGGACTTGTATTGCTAGCAGAACCTTTAACCGTTACCTTATTTCAATATGAAGAATTTAGCGCTTTTGCCGCGCACCAATCATCACTGAGTCTAATGGCTTATGGTGCAGGGCTAATGGCATTTATTATGGTTAAGATACTGGCTCCTGTTTTTCTCTCTAGGGGCGATACTAAGACACCCGTTAAAGTGGGTGTGATAGCAATGACAGCCAATGTATTTTTAAACCTTGTATTTGCTTATTATTATGCACATACGGGTTTGGCGGTTGCCACCTCGCTGTCGGCTGTTATCAACGCATCTTTGCTTTATTACTACCTAAAACAACGCAATATTTTTACATTTTCTCAAGATTTTTTAAAAATATTTTTTAAAGTTTTGCTATCAACACTTATAATGGTCATCTTTATTTTAAATTTTAACCAAGATATTAACTATTACTTGAATGCCGATGCATGGCACAGAACACTAACAATTGCTAGTGTTGTCAGCGCTTCAGTTGTCATTTATTTTACAAGTTTAAGAGTATTAGGTATCAAGGCAAAACACTTATGAATACTATCCAATGTGTAAAACTAAACAAAGAACTTGAAGCATTAGAGCGTGCGCCCTATCCAGGTGAGTTAGGTCAACGCATTCTAGCTAATGTTTCTAAGCAAGGCTGGCAACAATGGTTAGACCACCAGACCATGCTAATCAACGAAAATAACCTTAATATGCTTGATGAAAATGCACAAAGCTATCTAAAAGAACAAATGGAAAAGTTTTTCTTCTCAGTAGAGGGTGCTGATGACATTGCAGGCTATACAAAAGAGTAATGTCAAATCTATTTATTGTTGCTGCGCCTTCTGGTTGTGGAAAAACCTCTTTAGTTAAAGCGCTGATTAAAAAAACGAAAAATCTTTGCGTGTCAGTTTCGCACACCACGCGTGCAGCTCGACCAGGTGAAGTACACGGGAAAAACTATTTCTTTGTGTCTAAAAATGAATTTAACGAAATCAACAATAACAATGATTTTATTGAATCAGCCTGTGTATTTGACAATTACTACGGCAGCGCCAAACAAACGCTCAAAGACTTACTCGCACAAAATCAAGATGTCATTTTAGAAATTGATTGGCAAGGTGCTAGACAAGTGGAAAAAAGTTTTCCAGATATCATCAGCATCTTTATCATTCCACCTTCTGTTGAGGCACTAAGAGAGCGTTTAACCGATAGAGGGCAAGACAATTCAGCAATTATTGAGCGCAGAATGAAAGAAGCGGTTAGTGAAATGCAACATTATGACGAATTTGATTATTTGGTGGTTAATGATGATTTTGATATTGCACTTAATGAGTTATCCACTATTATCCATTCACAACGCCTAAATATTAACCAGCAATCAATCAAACATCAAGATTTACTTAAAGCCCTTATTAGATAGCACTAATAATAGTGAGGCCTTTGCATAAATAGGGATGATTAGCAAAATCCAATTTTTGCCCAATGGGTGATTTCTTTAAACCTTGCCCTAGCAGGGCTAAGGCTGGGTTTAAAAAATCGCCAAGTGGGTGAAAAGTGGGTTTTTGATGATTGTTCCTATTTATGCAAAGGTCTCAGTATAATATTAGTCTATTTTATTGTTTTTTAATGTTATGAATCAAGATTTTGCACTACCCACTACTCAAACTTTTAGCGCAAACACGCAAGATGTTAGTGTTCAGAAGTACCCGCCGATTTTATCGGCACAAGAAGAGCATGATTTGGCCGTTGAACTCTATGAAAACCACGATTTAAGTGCTGCTAGAAAGTTAGTATTATCACATATACGCTTTGTGGCTTTTATCGCACATGGCTACAAGGGTTATGGCTTAGAACAAGCGGATTTAATTCAAGAAGGCACCATTGGTTTAATGAAAGCGGTTAAAAAGTTTAACCCTTATAAAAATGTGCGTCTTGCTTCTTATGCCGTTTACTGGATTCGTGCTGAAATTCACGAGTTTGTTTTTAAAAACTGGAAGATTGTTAAGGTTGCCACTACCAAAGCACAGCGCAAATTATTTTTTAAGCTTAAAAAAGCAAAAGCAAATATTTATCAATCATTAAATGAAAAGCAAGCACAGGAAATTGCTGATGAACTTGGTGTGCGCCCTAAAGATGTATTAGAAATGGAATCACGCTTACAATTTAATGATGTTACCTTTGAAATCTCAAATGATGAAGACAATTCAGCGCCAGAACGCTATTTAACCAATACCAACACGAAAACGCCTGAGCAATTACTACTTAGCGATGACACACAAAAACAACAACAACAGCAACTTTACAAAGCACTTTCTGCACTAGATGAAAGAAGTTTAGATATTTTACAGTCTAGATACTTGAAAGAAGAAAAAACGACCCTACATACTTTAGCACACAAGTATGGTGTTTCTGCTGAAAGAGTCCGCCAACTTGAAAACAAAGCCATGCAACAAGTAAAAAGTTCTTTGGAACAAGCTTAAGCATTGCACTTTATCTTTAAAAAATAAATACTAGGAGTAAAAAATGAATATTCGCCCCCTTCACGACCGTGTGATTATCCGTAGAATAGAAGAAGAAAAAACCACTGCAAGTGGTCTTATCATTCCTGATGCGGCAGCCGAGAAACCTTTAGAAGGTGTTATTGTTGCAATAGGCAATGGTAAAAAAAATGACCATGGCGACAACATCGCCTTAGAGGTTAAAGTTAGTGATAAAGTTTTATTTACTCAATTTGCTGGTAGCGAAATTAAAGTAGATGGTGAAACTTTGTTAGTGATGACTGAAAGCGACATTGTTGCTGTAATTAAATAAAGGAGATTAAGATGTCAGCAAAAGATATTAAATTCGGCTCAGAAGCCAGAAATGCAATGTTAGACGGTGTTAACATATTAGCTAACGCAGTAAAAGTAACTTTAGGACCTAAAGGCAGAAATGTTGTTTTAGACAAATCTTATGGTGGTCCACAGATCACTAAAGACGGTGTATCAGTTGCACAAGAAATCACCCTAGAAGATAAATTCGAAAACATGGGGGCACAAATGGTAAAAGAAGTCGCCTCTAAAACCAACGATATCGCCGGTGATGGCACAACGACTGCAACCGTATTGGCACAAGCTTTAGTAACTGAAGGCGTAAAGTCTGTTGCTGCAGGCATGAACCCAATGGACCTTAAGCGTGGTATAGATAAAGCTGCAGAGGCCGCTGTAAAAGCGTTGCGTGAATTATCGCAGCCTTGTGATGACACCAAGGCAATTGCACAAGTAGGTACTATTTCTGCTAACTCAGACACTTCTGTTGGTGATATTATTGCTCAAGCAATGAAGAGAGTAGGTAAAGCAGGTGTTATTACTGTTGAAGAAGGCTCAGGTTTTGATAACGAATTAGAGGTGGTTGAAGGTATGCAGTTTGATCGTGGATATCTATCTCCATATTTTGTTAACAACCAAGAAGCAATGACTGCTGATTTGGACAATCCCTACATTCTATTACATGACGCAAAAATCTCAAATATTCGTGATTTATTGCCAACACTCGAATTGGCACAAAAGTCTAGTAGACCTGTATTGATTATCGCTGAAGACATTGAAGGTGAAGCATTGGCAACCTTAGTGGTTAACAATATGCGTGGTATCGTTAAAGTCGCTGCTGTTAAAGCACCTGGCTTTGGCGACCGTCGTAAAGCCATCTTACAAGATTTGGCTGTTTTGACAGGTGGTGAAGTAATTTCTGAAGAAATTGGCTTGTCACTTGAAGGTATCACTGAAGAACACTTAGGTGGTGCTAAGCGTGTTGAAGTTGGAAAAGAGATGACGGTTGTTGTTGACGGTGCTGGCTCTAAAGAAGCAATCAATAGCCGTGTTGCGCAAATTAAAACTCAAATAGAGACAACAACTTCTGACTATGACAAAGAAAAGCTTTTAGAGCGCTTGGCTAAACTTTCTGGCGGTGTTGCCGTGATTAAAGTTGGTGCGGCTACTGAAGTCGAAATGAAAGAAAAGAAAGACCGTGTTGATGATGCCTTGCACGCAACGCGCGCTGCTGTAGAAGAAGGCGTTGTACCTGGTGGCGGTGTCGCCTTAGTTCGTGCTATTAGTGCATTAAATAAACTAAAAGGTGACAATCACGACCAAGATATCGGTATTGATATTGTTAAACGTGCTATGGAAGCACCACTGCGTCAAATCGTGGCTAATGGTGGTGGTGAACCTTCTGTTGTATTAAACGAAGTTGCTAACGGCAAAGGTAACTATGGTTACAATGCTGGCACAGATGAGTACGGTGATATGTTGAAGATGGGAATCTTGGATCCGACTAAAGTCACGCGTGCTGCCTTACAACATGCCGCTAGTATTTCCGGTCTAATGATTACCACTGAGGCAATGGTTACTGAAATTCCTCAGTCTGATTCTGCCGCTGCTGCACCTGATATGGGTGGCATGGGTGGCATGATGTAATTTTTTACTTTGTCTTTTTTTTATTCTACGGCGTTGAATTTTAAAATTGTTGAGTCGTTTAGATTGACCAAACTCCTTGTAGAATAAAAAAATACTTGTCAATAAAAATTAAAAAGAAAGCCTCGTTTTTACGGGGTTTTTTTTGGTATGATACTTTGCAAAATATTCTTAGGTGTTAAATAAAAAATGAATAACTATGACTCATCATCCATTGAGGTACTCTCAGGTTTAGATCCAGTGCGTAAACGCCCAGGAATGTACACTGAGACCGAGCGACCTAATCATTTAGCGCAAGAGGTTATTGATAACAGTGTTGATGAAGCCGTTGCTGGTCATGCAACTACAATCAATGTGATGCTTTATAAAGACGGTTCTTTATCAGTTGAAGACGATGGTCGGGGTATGCCTGTTGATATTCACCCTGAAGAAGGTTGCTCTGGCGTTGAGGTTATTTTAACCAAACTTCATGCTGGTGGTAAATTTTCAAACGATTCTTATCAGTTTTCTGGTGGTTTGCATGGTGTCGGTATTTCAGTGGTTAATGCGCTATCAACTTTAGTAGAGATTTGGATTAAGCGTGATGCCAAAGAATATTATATTAGTTTTTCTGAGGGTCTTAAAAAAACTGAGCTTGAAGTGATCGGTACGGTTGGCAAGCGTAATACTGGTACTAAAGTTAAGTTTATGCCAGATGGAAAATTCTTTGACTTCGATACATTTTCTATCAGCAAACTCAGGCATAACTTACGCTCAAAAGCCGTATTATGTCCAGGTTTAAAAGTTACCTTCCACAACGAAATAGATGAAACCAAAGACCAATGGACTTATAAAGATGGCTTAAAAGATTATTTATCAATTTCACTTGATGGCTTGGACTGCTTACCAGAAAAGCCATTTGTGGTTAATTATAAATCTGAAAAACAACAACTCAACTGCTCACTGGCATGGACTGAATTCAACACCAATGTTGTTGGAGAGAGTTATGTTAATCTTATCCCTACCTCCCAAGGTGGCACTCATGTCAATGGGTTACGCTCTGGATTAACAGACGCCTTAAAAGAGTTTTGTGAATTTAGAAATTTATTACCAAAAAACATTAAACTCACACCAGATGATGTTTGGCAAAAAATCGCCTATGTCTTGTCTATTAAAATTTTAGACCCACAATTCTCAGGGCAAACCAAAGAACGGCTATCCTCCAGAGAGTGTGCCAGTTTTGTGGCTAATACGATTAAAGATGCCTTTAGTCTTTGGCTTAATCAACACACCAGTGTGGCTGAGAAGATTGCTGAATTAGCCATTATGAATGCCCAGTCGCGCCTAAAAACAGGCAAGAAAGTAGTGCGTAAAAAAATCGTTAGTGGTCCTGCCCTACCTGGAAAACTCTCAGATTGCATCAGTCACGACCTAGCTCAAAGCGAGGTATTTCTGGTTGAAGGTGATTCTGCGGGTGGTTCTGCTAAACAAGCACGAGATAAAGAATATCAAGCAATTTTGCCACTACGAGGCAAAATCCTAAACACTTGGGAAGTAGATTCAGATCAAGTATTAGCCAGTAACGAAATACATGACATTAGTGTGGCAATTGGTTTAGAGCCAAACAATGACGACATCTCAGGACTGCGCTATGGAAAAATCTGTATTTTGGCAGATGCAGACTCTGACGGCGCACATATTGCTACATTAATTTGCACTCTATTTGTCAAACACTTTCCAAAGCTAATTAAAGAAGGACATGTGTATGTTGCTATGCCACCACTCTATCGAATTGATGCGGGCAAACAAGTCCATTACGCCCTAGATAACAGCGAAAGAGACAGTGTTATCAATAAAATTGAGAAAGAAAACAAGCGCGTTAAAATACAGGTTCAACGCTTTAAAGGTCTAGGTGAAATGAATCCTTCACAACTTCGTGAAACGACGATGTTGCCTGATACGCGTCGTTTGATTCAATTAACATTAGACAATCCACTACAAGTTTTTCAAATGATGGATATGTTGCTTAGCAAAAAGCGTGCCTCTGATCGTAAAAAATGGCTGGAAGAAAAAGGCAATCTCGCGAATGTCTAAAGCTGTTATTCTTTTATCAGGTGGCTTAGACTCTACTACCACGCTTGCCATCGCCAAATCTCAGGCGTTTGATTGTTATGCATTGAGTTTTGATTATGGTCAAAAACAAAAATCAGAACTTAATGCAGCCAAGCAACTTGCCGAACTCTTTAGTGCTACAGAACATAGAACCATGCGTATCTCTTTAAGCGATATTGGTGGCTCTGCATTGACCGATAGCGCCATTGAAGTGCCTAAATTTAAGCCCAGCGATGAAATACCTGTCACTTATGTGCCTGCACGCAATACCATCTTTTTATCTTACGCCATGGCTTGGGCTGAAGTACTGGAGTGCCAAGATATTTTTATTGGTGTCAATGCACTGGATTATTCAGGCTACCCAGATTGTCGTAAAGAATATATTAAATCTTTTGAGGTTATGGCGAATTTAGCCACTAAACAAGGTGTTGAAGGGAAAAAACTCACTATCCACACACCACTTATCAATTTACACAAAGCACAAATTATTCAAAAAGGCTTGTCATTAGGTGTGGACTATTCATTGACTACTACCTGCTATCAAGCGGACAATAATGGCGATGCCTGTGGATTTTGCGATGCTTGCGAGTATAGAAAACTCGGTTTCAAAGAAGCAGGCGTGCCTGACCCTACTAGGTATCAAAAGTAACCATAAGGCCTTTACATTAATAGTTATAAAAATAGTTATAAAAATAGTATTACATAAATATTTTTTACGATAAAATGTAGGTTTTTATAACGATGCAGGAAATAACAAATGAGTAGTATTGAAGAAAGAGTAAAGGCAGTTGTAGCTGAGCAATTAGATGCAAGTAGTGATATTGATAATAACGCTTCTTTTATTGATGATTTAGGTGCAGATTCTTTAGATACTGTCGAATTAGTCATGTCTCTTGAAGAAGAATTTGATTGCGAAATTCCAGATGATGAAGCAGAGAATATTACAACTGTTCAGCAAGCTATCGACTATGTTAATAACAATTTGTAATTTCCGTTTAGCAGCATAATAAATAAGGCGCTTATTCTCTTAGACTAAGCGCCTTTTTCTTATTTAAGAATAGAGGTAAAGGTTATGAGTAAAAGAAGAGTCGTTATCACTGGTTTAGGCATTGTATCTCCTGTTGGCTCAACTGTATCAACAGCATGGGATAACATTCTTAATGGAAAATCAGGTATTAACTCTCTCACCAACATTGAAACCCAAGGGCAATCCGTTACCTTTGGGGGTTCAGTTAAAGATTTTGATATTGCCAATTATTTAAAACCTAAAGAGATCAAAAAAATGGATACTTTTATTCATTATGGTATGGCAGCAGGTATTCAAGCGATTGAAAATAGTGGACTTGAAATTACTGAAGAAAACGCTGATCGTATCGGTGTTGCCATTGGCTCAGGCATTGGTGGCTTAAACTCCATTGAGAAAACTGCTGACCTTTTCAGAGAAAAAGGCGCAAAGCGCATTTCTCCTTTCTTTGTACCCTCCTCTATCATTAATATGATTTCTGGCAACCTGTCCGTTAAATACGGTCTTAAAGGTCCAAATTTTGCCATTGTTACTGCTTGTACGACTGGCACACATAATATCGGCGATGCTTCGCGTTTGATTGAATATGGTGATGCTGATGTAATGGTTGCTGGTGGTGCTGAAATGTCAACCACCAATTGCGGCTTAGGCGGTTTTGCAGCGGCACGCGCCCTATCTGCTCGCAACGACGACCCGTCAACTGCTTCTCGCCCTTGGGACAAAGACCGTGACGGTTTTGTCCTTGGTGATGGCGCTGGTGTGGTGGTATTAGAAGAATATGAACACGCTAAAGCGCGTGGTGCAACTATTTACGCTGAAGTCTCTGGTTACGGCATGAGTGGTGATGCTTATCATATGACACTACCCTCAAAAGGTGGCGAAGGCGCAGCTAGATGTATAAAAAACACACTGCGTAATGCAGGTATCAATGCACAACAAATTGATTATATCAATGCACACGGTACCTCAACCCCTGCTGGCGACCAAGCAGAAACTGATGCGACTAAATTAGCGCTAGGTGAGCATGCGTATAATGTTGTAATAAGTTCTACCAAATCAATGACAGGACACTTGTTAGGCGCTGCTGGAGGTATTGAAGCAATCTTTACCGCCTTAGCTATTAGAGACCAAGTCGCACCACCAACTATCAATATTTTTAATCAAGACCCTGATTGTGATTTGGATTATTGCGCTAATGAGGCAAGAGAAATTAAGATTGACCACGCAATTTCCAATTCATTTGGATTTGGTGGCACAAACGGAACAATTTTACTTTCTAAAATCTAAGGTTGCCTCTAAAGATATCTATAAGTCTACTTAGCTTTAGCGTCAACAACTTCTTCATTCGTAACACCGGTGGCTAACTCTTTAACAAAATCATAAATTTTAACAACACCGTTATACACGCTAGCCTTTGCTACTTCTTTATTTACTATTAAAGAATAGTCTTTATCAGTTGACTTAAACTGAACTGCACCACCAATAAGTGCCAAAATCACAATACTGGCTGCTATAAACTTAATCATATCAAAAAACCTATTATTTTTCAAAAAGAAATAATTTTACCTGTTTTTTATTATTTCTGTTCCATTTAATTTTGCACCCCGATTGACTAATTATGTTTCTACTCCAGCCTAAGAATTATTAAGAGACCTTTGCATAAATAGGAACAATCATCAGAAACCCACTTTTCACCCACTTGGCGATTTTTTAAACCCAGCCTTAGCTCTGCTAGGACAAGGTTTAAAGAAATCACCCATTGGGCAAAAATTGGATTTTGCTAATCATCTCTATTTATGCAAAGGTCTCATTTTTTATAAATATGAGTTCAAAATTACACCAAGCAGCACTCGATTATCATCAGGGAAAACGCCCTGGAAAATTGATCGTTTCTTCGCATAAGCCCCTAGAAACTCGTGAAGATTTATCCTTAGCTTACACGCCAGGTGTGGCAGCCCCCGTTAGAGCAATTGCTGATAATCCGGCATTGGTTGATCACTATACGATTAAAAATAATCTGGTAGCAGTCATTTCAGATGGTTCTGCGGTTTTAGGTTTGGGTAATGTTGGACCTTTGGCATCAAAACCAGTGATGGAGGGTAAGGCGGTTCTGTTTAAAAAATTTGCTGATATTGATGTGTTTGATATTGAAGTTGACACGCAAGAGGTTGATGAGTTTGTGCAAACGGTAAAAAATATTGCACCAACTTTTGGCGGCATTAATTTAGAAGATATTTCTGCACCACGCTGTTTTGAAATTGAACAACGCTTAATTGCAGAACTGGACATTCCAGTTTTCCATGATGACCAGCATGGCACAGCAATTATTATTGCTGCTGGGCTTTTAAACGCCTTAGAGATTCAAGGAAAAACGCCAGAAAATGCCATGCTAACTTGTTTGGGTGCAGGGGCAGCAGGCATTGCTACATTAGACTTATTATGTGAATTAGGTTTTCAAAAATCTAATATTTTACTGGTGGATTCCAAAGGCGTGATTAACAATCAGCGGGAAAATTTAACCAAAGAAAAGTTAGATTATGTCAGCACAACTCACAAGCAAACCCTGGAAGATGCCATGCAAGATTGCGATGTATTTGTGGGCGTGGCATCAGCCAATTTAGTTTCTAAAGACATGGTGAAATCAATGGCGGATAATCCGATTGTATTTGCCTTGTCAAATCCTGACCCTGAAATTTCACCCGCAGATGCTAATTCAGTGCGTGATGATTTGATTATGGCAACAGGGCGAAGCGATTACCCTAATCAAGTGAACAATGTTTTAGGCTTTCCCTTTATTTTTAGGGGGGCACTAGACGCTAAAGCTAGCACCATTAATATTGAGATGAAAATTGCGGCTGTGTATGCGCTAAAAGATTTAGCAAAACTTGAAGTACCTGCTGAAGTTCTTAAAGCTTATCATACGGATGCAATGAGCTTTGGTAGGGATTATATTATTCCAAAACCTTTTGATAAAAGACTGATTGATGTAGTGCCAAAAGCAGTATTCAATGCGGCAATTGCAAGTGGCGTTTCACGCCTTTGATAAAGCGATTTTTAACGACTTCTCTGTCTGTCTAAATTTTTGTAAAAAAAGGTCTTGTTATCTGTAGTAACTTATGGGATAATGCCTGATTGCTTTTTGGGGAGGGGTTCCCGAGTGGCCAAAGGGAACAGACTGTAAATCTGTCGGCTCCGCCTTCGAAGGTTCGAATCCTTCCCCCTCCACCAAAAAGCAGAAAAGGATTAAAAAAGATTGCGGGTATCGTATATTGGTATTACCTTGGCCTTCCAAGCCAATGAGACGAGTTCGATTCTCGTTACCCGCTCCAGGTGATAAAAGGTTGTGCTCACCTAGCTCAGTCGGTAGAGCACTTCCTTGGTAAGGAAGAGGTCGGCGGTTCAAATCCGCTGGTGAGCTCCAAATTTTGTGTAATAAATAAAAGAGGAAGAGAATATGTCAAAAGAAAAATTCGAAAGAACCAAACCCCATGTCAATGTAGGTACAATCGGCCACGTTGACCACGGTAAAACAACTTTAACAGCAGCAATAACTAAGGTTATGGCTGAGGCGAATGGTA
>NZ_FQTR01000010.1 GCF_900128535.1 bacterium endosymbiont of Bathymodiolus sp. 5 South
GGTGATAATGTGAAAATGGAAGTAGAGCTTCTGTCTCCAATCGCTATGGAAGAAGGTTTGCGATTTGCTATTAGAGAAGGTGGACGCACTGTTGGTGCGGGTGTTGTTTCTAAGGTGACGGATTAAGAAATAAAAAATAAGCGGCTCGATTTTGAGTCTTATAAAAAATACCTTTAGCAGTCCATAAGAATGGTAGAGGCATTTTTTTTAAATTTAGGCAAGTGGCTCAATTGGTAGAGTGGCGGTCTCCAAAACCGTTGGTTGGGGGTTCGAGTCCCTCCTTGCCTGCCATATTAAAGGATGTAATGTGAGTAAGAATGTAGAGAATCAAGTTAAATCAGAATCATCAATAGGGATGATTGTATCACTTCTAATTGTAGTGGGTTTTCTTGCGCTTTTCTATCTAGATCCGTTAGAATTACAGGTAACACTTTATAAGGTGTTAGTTTTGCTAGCGGGTTTAGTATTAGCAGGGTTTGTATTTTTTAAATCTCCACAGGGCATCCGATTTAATACGTTTTTAAAAGAAACGAAAATTGAATTACGCAAAGTTGTTTGGCCGACAAAGGATGAAACTATTAAGACAACCGGCATGATTATGGTAGCGGTTGTTATCGTTGCTATTTTCTTGTGGATTGTTGATGCATTCTTTACCTGGGCTGTGCAATTGTTAACAAATTAAAAGAGGTTTTTAAAGATGTCTAAAAGATGGTATGTACTCCACGCGAGGAGCGGTTATGAAGCAAAAGTAAAGACCGCAATTGAAGAGGCAATTGATAGAGAAGGTCTATCAGACTTACTTGGCGATGTTATGATTCCAACTGAGAAAGTGGTAGAGTTAAAAGATGGACAGAAGAAAACAGCTGAGCGTAAATTTTTCCCAGGTTACATGTTAATTAATATGGAGTTAACTGAGCCAAGTTGGTTATTGGTAAAAAATACCAACAATGTGATTGGATTTATTGGCGGGTCTTCGGGTAAGCCATCACCAATTACACAGCGTGAAGTTGATAAGATTATGGCACGCGTGCAAGAAGGTGCTGACAAACCTAAACCCAAGGTTGCTTATCAACCAGGTGAAGAAATTTTGGTTATTGATGGTCCATTTAATGAGTTTAACGGTACGGTTGAATCAGTTGACTATGAAAAGAATTTACTGAAAGTAGAGGTGTTGATTTTTGGACGCACTACACCAGTAGAATTAGAGTTTTCTCAAGTACAGAAGACTTAGTTTAACAGGGGAGCCCTTAACACGGCGCTTGCACCCAAAATGAGGAAAAACCCTCAAGGAAAGAAAAATGGCTAAAAAAATTGAATCCTATATTAAGCTGCAGATTCCAGCACAAGAGGCCAATCCATCACCTCCAGTAGGCCCAGCATTAGGTCAACATGGTGTGAATATTATGGATTTCTGTAAGGCATTTAACGCTTCAACACAAGACATTGATAAAGGTATGAAGGTGCCGGTGGTTATCACAGTTTATAGTGATCGTAGTTTTACCTTTATTACCAAGACACCGCCAGCAGCATTGTTAATTTTAAAAGTAACAGGCATTAAAAAAGGCAGCGGTGTGCCACATACTGATAAAGTTGGCAAGATTACTCGTGCACAATTAGAAGAAGTTGCAACTATTAAAATGAAAGATTTGAATGCAAATGATATGGATGCGGCAGTCAGTATTATTGCTGGTACAGCCCGTTCAATGGGTGTTGAAGTGGAGGGTTGAGACAATGGCTAAATTAACAAAAAAACAAAAAAATACAGCTTCAAAAATTGAAGCTGATAAGCGTTATGCAATGATTGAAGCGTTAACATTATTAAAAGAGTGTTCAACAGCAAAATTTGATGAGTCTATTGATGTAAGTGTTAACCTTGGCGTTGATGCCAATAAATCTGACCAAAATGTACGCGGCGCAGTAGTTTTACCAAACGGTACTGGAAAATCAGTGCGTGTTGCGGTATTTACGCAGGGTGACAATGTAGAAAAAGCCAAAGTAGCAGGTGCTGATGTTGTTGGTATGGAAGATTTAATGAAATCAATGCAAGATGGTGACCTTAACTACGATGTTGTGATTGCTTCCCCAGATGCAATGGGTGTTGTTGGTCGTCTCGGTCAAATATTAGGTCCTCGTGGTTTGATGCCTAATCCTAAAGTCGGTACAGTCACACCAGATGTTGCTACTGCAGTTAATAATGCAAAAGCAGGTCAGGTGCGTTATCGTACTGACAAAGCGGCGATTATTCATGCGGGTATTGGTAGGGCTTCATTTACTGCAGATGCATTAGCTGAAAATATTACTGCTTTAATGGACGCATTGAAAAAAGCCAAACCCAGTTCGGCTAAGGGTATTTATTTTAAAAAAATGAGCGTTTCATCAACGATGGGTCCAGGTCTAAGTGTTGATTTAGCCTCAGTAGATATTTAGTTTAGACTAAAAAAAATTCTTTTAGGTCTTAGAGTTATTCTATGACCTCAAAGACCATAGGTGTAGATATTCCTCCTGGAGTGTTTGTTTAAGTGAGCGGTAACACGCTCAGCCTATGTAGAGGGTATGAGAATACTCTAGGGCGAAAGTTATAAAATATTATAACTTTCTTTTTTAAACTGTTTAGGAGAGAGACAAAATGGCTCTAAATCTTGAAGCAAAAAAAGTTGTTGTTAAGCAAGTAAATGCACTCGCAAAGGGTAGTATTTCTGTTGGCGTAGCTGAGTATCGCGGGTTAACAGTTGAGCAAATGACTAATCTACGCGCTAGTGCAATGGATGCCGATGTTTCTTTACGCGTTGTAAAGAATACCTTGGCAAAAAGAGCGTTAGAGAATACGGCATGTGAGTGTGTAATGCCGGTGTTGAGCGGACCGGTAGTTCTTGGTTTTTCACAAGAAGATCCAGGTGCGGTAGCACGAGTATTCAAAGATTTCGTTAAGGAAAACGAAGATTTAGTTGTTAAGGGTCTGGGTGTTTCAGGTGATTTTGTAGAAGCAAGTGAACTTAAGCGCATTGCAGACTTGCCAACTAAAGACCAAGCGATTAGTTTGGTTATGGCATTGATGTTGGCACCAGTTGAAAAACTAGCAAGAAGTCTAAATGACATTCCTGGCCAAGTGACTCGAGTGGTTTCAGCAATGACACAACAAAAACAATAATAAATATAAATAAAAAGGAGTAAATATCATGGCTAAATTAACCAATGAAGATATTTTAAGTGCAATTGCTGATATGTCAGTAATGGATGTTGTTGAACTGGTTTCAGCAATGGAAGAAAAGTTTGGTGTATCGGCAGCAGCAGCGGCAGCACCAGTTGCAGTAGTGGCAGATGCGGGCGCAGCGGTAGAAGAAAAAGACGAGTTTGATGTAATGTTGACTAGTTTTGGTGAGAAGAAAGTTGCTGTTATTAAAGCAGTGCGTGGTATCACTAGTCTTGGTCTTAAAGAGGCTAAAGATATGGTTGAGTCAGCACCTGCTGCCATTAAAGAAGGCGCGTCTAAAGCAGAAGCTGAGGACATCAAAAAGCAGCTTGAAGAAGCTGGTGCTAGCGTAGAACTTAAATAATTAGTTTTACGAAAAACCCAGAATCCCCGTGAGGGGATTTTGGTGTTTTTGCACTCTTATTGAGTGCATTATCAGCCTATAAAGGTTTATAGGTTGACCCTATTATTAAAAGAGGTTTTTTTTGACCTCTTAGAGGCTTTCTTAATAGATTGTCTTTTTTAAATTGTAAGATTAAATAATGCGAGGTACTATGGCTTATTCATTTACTGAAAAAAAGCGAATTAGAAATAATTTCGGTTCAAGAGAATCAATTTTAACGGAACCAGATTTACTGGCTATCCAGATTGAATCGTTCAATGGTTTTATTCAAGCAGGCAAAGAAGAAAAAGCAGATGTTGGCTTGCATGCGGTTTTTCAATCTGTCTTTCCAATTACAGCGAATAACGGTTATGCAGAAATTGAATATGTGGATTATGTGCTACAAGAGCCAAAATTTAATGTCGAAGAGTGTAAATTACGCGGCACTACTTTTGCTTCAATACTGCGTGTTAAACTAAATTTAGTTTTATTTGATAAGAATGGTTCAACTTTAAAAAAGAAACGCAAAATTAAGCAAGTTATTGAAGAAGATGTTTATTTGGGTCAATTGCCATTGATGACTGACACAGGTACTTTTGTTATTAATGGTACTGAGCGTGTTGTCGTCTCTCAATTGCATCGCTCCCCTGGTGTTATTTTTGAACACGATAAAGGCAAAACACACTCTTCAGGTAAGATTTTATTCTCATCTCGTATTATTCCTTACCGTGGTTCATGGTTGGATTTTGAATTTGACCATCACGAGCATTTATATGTGCGAATTGACCGTCGTCGTAAATTACCAGCAACGACATTATTGCGTGCAATGGGGCTTGATTCAGGTACAATTCTAGATACTTTTTTTGAGAAACTTAATGTTACGCTTAAAGCAAAGTCTTGCGATGTGAGTTTGTCTCCTATTAAATTACGCGGCACAATTGCTGAATTTGATATTAAGTCGGGTAAAGATGTTGTTATTGAAAAAGGTCGTCGTATTACAACTAAGCATGTAAAAATCTTAGAAAAAGCAGGTGTAAAGTCAATCAACACGCCACTTGAGTATTTATTAGATAAGGTTGTTTCGCAAGATGTTATTGATAAAGCAACAGGTGAAATTCTAATCATTGCTAATACAGTTATTAGCGAAGAAGTATTAGAATTAATCATAGCCAACAAGATTAAGAAACTGGAAATCCTATATATTAATGAATCTGAGACAGGTGCTTATATTTCTGATACTTTGCGTTTAGATGAGACACAAACTGAAATTGAAGCACGCATGTCTATTTATCATGTGATGCGCCCAGGTGAACCAGCAACGGAAGATGCGGTTAATTTATTGTTTAACAATCTATTCTTTAAGAATGAACGCTACGACCTTTCTAAGGTCGGTCGTATGAAACTTAATCGTCGTTTGGGTATTGAATCTGAAACAGGCGAACATGTATTAATGAACGAAGACATTCTGAATGTTGTTAAATTACTGATTAACATTAAAGATGGCGAGGATTCTGTTGATGATGTTGATACGCTTGCAAATAGACGCGTGAGAGCAATCGGTGAAATGATTGAAAACCAATTTAGAATTGGTTTAGTACGCGTTGAAAAGGCAGTTAAAGAAGGTTTGAACTTGGCTGAAACAGATGAATTAACACCACAAGATTTGATTAATTCTAATCCAGTGTCAGCTGCGGTTAAAGAGTTTTTTGGTTCTTCTCAGTTATCCCAATTTATGGACCAAGTTAATCCATTATCAGGTGTCACACACAAGCGTCGTATTTCTGCTTTAGGTCCTGGTGGTTTGACGCGTGAGCGTGCTGGTTTTGAAGTGCGTGATGTTCATCCATCACATTATGGCCGTCTATGCCCCATTGAAACACCAGAAGGTCCAAATATTGGTTTGATTAATACGCTGGCAGTTTATGCTAAGACGAATAATTACGGCTTCTTAGAGACGCCATATCAAGTGGTTAAGAGTGGCAAGGTGACTGAGGAGATTATTTATGTTTCTGCGATTGATGAGATTGCGCATACCATTGCACAGGCAAATGCCAATGTTGATACAAAAGGCAAGTTGACGGGTGATTTAATTTCTTGTCGTCATAAGAATGAATTTGTTTTGGTAAATTCTGAAGATGTCACTTTAATTGATATTGATTCTAAGCAAATTGCATCAGTGGCAGCATCGTTGATCCCGTTCTTAGAACACGATGATGCGAACCGTGCGTTAATGGGTTCAAATATGCAACGCCAAGCGGTACCAACACTTCGTGCTGAAAAGCCTTTAGTGGGTACTGGTATTGAGCGTGTTGTAGCAACGGATTCTCGTGTTTGTGTGACTGCCAAACATAGTGGTGTGGTTGAAGTGGTTGATGCTTCTCGTATCGTTATTCGTGTTGATTCTAAACAGACTAAAGTTAGTGAATTAGGGGTTGATATTTACAACCTTACAAAATACGCACGTTCTAATCAGAATACTTGTATTAATCAAAAACCTTTGGTTAAAGCTGGCGATAAAATAGAAGCAGGTGATGTTTTGGCGGATGGACCTTCAACAGATTTAGGTGAATTGGCATTGGGGCAAAATATGAAAATCGCCTTTATGCCATGGAATGGCTATAATTTTGAAGATTCAATTTTAATTTCTGAGCGTGTTATACAAGAAGACCGCTACACTACAATTCATATTGAAGAGCTAACTTCTTATGCGCGTGACACTACTTTAGGTCCTGAGGAAATTACGGCTGATATTCCAAATGTTAGTGAATCTGCACTGGCTAAACTTGATGAAGTTGGTGTGGTTTATGTGGGTGCTCGTGTTAAGGGCGGTGATATCTTAGTGGGTAAAGTAACACCTAAGAGTGAAACCGTACTGTCTCCAGAAGAGAAATTATTGCGTGCCATCTTTGGTGAAAAGGCCAACAATGTTAAAGACTCTTCATTGCGTATTGGTGCATCAAAATCTGGTGTGGTTATTGATGTACAAGTCTTTACTCGTGATAGCGTTGAAAAGGATGCAAGAGCAAAAAGTATTGATGAAAATAGACTGGCGAAAATCAGAAAAGATATTGACGATGAGTTTGGTATTATTGATGGAGATATCTTGCGTCGTATTCGTCTCAAGCTTTCAGGTAATGAAGTAACAAAAACTGTTGCTAGCATTAAGGTAGGCGAGAAACTCAGTGCTAAAAATATGAAACCTTTAACCAATGAAGAGTTTGCAAAGCTTAAAGTAAAAGATGCCGCTGTGAATAAAGAAATCGCAGCATTGGTTAAACAAGCTAAAGCGAAACAAGTTGAATTTGATACTTTCTTTGAAAATGAACGCGCCAAGATTAACGAAGATGCAGAATTACCACCGGGTGTTATGAAGATGGTTAAGGTTTATGTGGCAACGCGTAAAACACTCCAAGTGGGTGATAAGATGGCGGGTCGTCATGGTAATAAGGGTGTTATTTCACGCGTATCTCCGGTGGAAGATATGCCTTATTTAGCAGATGGTTCTACTATTGATGTCGTGCTTAATCCACTGGGTGTACCCTCTCGAATGAATGTTGGACAGGTACTAGAAGTCCACTTGGGTTATGCAGCTAAAGGCTTAGGTCATAAGATTGCTGTGATGTTGGATGAAAAACGCACTGAAATGGTCAAGGAAATTAGAGTCTTTTTAGATAAGGTTTATAATTCTCATGGTAAGACAGAGGATTTAAACAGCTTTAATGATGAAGAAATTATTGAATTGGCGAACAACTTACGCGCAGGTGTGCCAATGGCAACGCCGGTATTTGATGGTATTAAAGAAGCAGACATTAAATCATTATTAAAGTTGGCTGATTTACCAGAATCTGGTCAAGAACAACTTTATGATGGTCGCACAGGCGAAGCATTTGACCGTCCAATAACGGTTGGTTATATGCATATGTTAAAACTTAATCATTTAGTTGACGACAAGATGCACGCACGCTCAACAGGACCTTATTCATTAGTAACACAACAACCACTTAGCGGTAAAGCACAATTTGGTGGTCAGCGTTTTGGTGAGATGGAAGTTTGGGCATTAGAAGCTTACGGTGCAGCACACACATTGCGTGAAATGTTAACCGTTAAGTCGGACGATGTTACTGGTCGTGCGAAGATGTATAAGAGTATTGTTGACGGGGTGAATTTGACTGAGTCAGCCATGCCAGAATCCTTTAATGTATTGGTTAAAGAAATTCGTTCATTGGGTATTGATGTTGAACTTGAACAACACTAATTAGGAGTATAAATATGAAAGATTTATTACAAATTTTAAAACAGCAAAATAAAGAGCAAGATTTTGATGCCATCAGAGTTGGCTTGGCTTCTCCTGAGAAGATTCGTTCGTGGTCGTATGGTGAGGTAAAAAAACCTGAAACCATTAACTACCGTACTTTTAAACCCGAAAGAGAAGGCTTGTTTTGTGCTAAAGTTTTCGGTCCAATGAAAGACTTTGAATGCTTGTGTGGTAAATACAAGCGTATGAAATTTCGCAATGTTGTTTGTGAAAAATGTGGTGTTGAAGTAACCCTATCAAAGGTGCGTCGTGAACGCATGGGGCATATCAACTTAGCGGCGCCAGTCGCCCATATTTGGTATTTAAAATCCTTACCATCGCGTCTTGGACTATTGATGGATATGACATTAAAAGATATTGAGCGTGTTTTATATTTTGAGGCATTCTTAGTCACAGATCCAGGTTCAACACCATTAATACACAAACAGCTATTAACGGAAGAAATGTATTATGATGCGCTTGATGAATATGGCGATGATGAGTTTGAAGCAAAAATGGGTGCAGAAGCCATCCAAGACATTCTAAAAGAAATGCAACTTGAAAAAGAAGCGGCAAACCTTCGTGAAGATAGCCTTAACACCAAAAGCCAGACTAAGCTTAAGAAGTATAACAAGCGTTTGAAGTTGGTTGATTCTTTGATTCAATCAGGCAACAAGCCTGAGTGGATGGTGCTTAATGTCTTGCCAATTCTGCCACCAGACCTGCGTCCATTAGTACCGCTAGATGGCGGTCGTTTTGCGACGTCTGATTTGAATGATTTATACCGTCGTGTTATTAATCGTAATAATCGTTTAGCACGATTATTAGAGTTGGATGCCCCTGAAATTATTGTGCGTAACGAAAAGCGTATGTTGCAAGAAGCGGTTGATTCACTGATTGATAACGGTCGTCGTGGTCGTGCGGTAATGGGTAATAACCGTCGCCCGCTTAAATCAATTGCCGATATGATTAAAGGTAAGCAAGGTCGTTTCCGTCAGAACTTACTTGGTAAGCGTGTTGACTATTCAGGTCGTTCAGTGATTGTTTGTGGTCCATACCTTAAATTGCACCAATGCGGATTACCAAAGAAAATGGCGCTAGAATTATTCAAGCCGTTTATTTATAACCGCCTGCAATCACAAAATTTAGCCTCAACCATTAAAGCTGCGAAGAAAATGGTAGAAGCAGAAACACCAGAAGTGTGGGATATTTTAGAAAGAGTTGTACACCAACATCCGGTGATGCTTAACCGTGCGCCAACATTACACCGTTTAGGTATTCAAGCGTTTGAACCCTTACTAATTGAAGGCAAGGCAATTCAATTGCATCCACTGGTTTGTGGTGCATTTAACGCTGACTTTGATGGTGACCAAATGGCGGTACATGTGCCTTTATCTGAAGAAGCACAACTAGAAGCAAGAACGCTAATGTTGGCCTCTAACAATGTTTTACACCTTGCAAGTGGTGAGCCAATTATCGTACCTTCACAGGATGTAATTTTGGGTCTTTATTATATGACGCGCGATATGATCAATCAAAAAGGTGAAGGCATGATTTTTGCCAATGCCATTGAAGCATTAAATGCTCATGAATCAGGCGCCACTTCTTTGCACGCCAAAATTAAATTACGCATTCAAGATTATAAAAAAGTTGATGGTAAATACCAGCCAACCGCTAAGCGTATTGTTGATACCACGGTAGGTCGTGCGATTTTCTCAAGAATTTTGCCAGCTGGATTGTCATTTGATTTGATTAACAAAGCGATTAGTAAGAAAGTTGTGTCAAACTTAATTCATGTTTGTTATCAAACACAAGAATTAAAAGACACAGTCGTCTTTGCTGACCAAATGATGTATATGGGCTTTCAATACTCAACCAAGTCAGGTATTTCATTTTGTTCAAACGATATGACCATTCCTGATAGTAAGGCGGTCATGATTGATGAAGCCAATACACAAGTTAAAGAGGTTCAGAAGCAGTACGCACAAGGTGTGGTAACTGATGGTGAGCGTTATAACAAGGTGATTGATATTTGGTCACGAACTTCTGAAACTGTTGCAAAAGCAATGATGGACGAAATCGGTTTTGAAGATTTTGAAGACAGTGAGGGTAAGATTCAAAAATTGCCATCGTTTAACTCGGTTTATATGATGGCTGATTCTGGTGCGCGTGGTTCTCCTGCACAGATGCGCCAGTTAGCAGGTATGCGTGGTCTAATGGCAAAACCAGACGGTTCAATTATTGAAACACCGATCACTTCAAACTTCCGTGAAGGCTTGAATAATATGCAATACTTTATTTCAACACACGGTGCGCGTAAAGGTTTGGCTGATACAGCACTTAAAACAGCGAACTCAGGTTACTTGACGCGTCGTTTGGTTGATGTTGCACAAGACTTGGTGGTGAATGAAGAAGATTGTGGTACAGAAAATGGTTTGATGATGAAAGCAATCATTGAGGGTGGTAATATTGTACAGACCTTAGGCAAGGCAGTATTAGGTCGCGTCATGGCTGAAGATGTTATGGTGCCGGATTCAAAGGAAATATTATTACCTAAGGGTCACTTGGTAACCTTAGAGGATTCAGACAAGATTAATAAAATGGGCGTGGAGTCTATTAAGGCGCGCTCTACTATTACTTGTGATGCGCGTTATGGCGTGTGTGCTTCCTGTTATGGTAATGATATGGCACGAGGTCACAAGATTGGTGTTGGTGAAGCGGTTGGTGTGATTGCAGCACAGTCAATTGGTGAGCCGGGCACACAGTTAACCATGCGTACTTTCCACATTGGTGGTGCAGCATCTGCATCCACAGCAGTGAGTAGTATCAATGTTGATAATGACGGTATCGCACATTTTGAAAGTCTTAAATCAATCACCAATGTGAGTGGCGATTTAGTGGTTATTTCTCGTTCTACTGAAGTTACCATTCGTAATGCCAAAGGTCAAGAGGTTGAGCGATATAAGATTCCTTATGGTGCCATTGCTCATGTTAAAGATGGAGGTAAAGTTAAGGCAAAAGACAAGATTGCAGACTGGGACCCACATACGCATCCCATTATTTCTGAGCAAGCAGGTCGTGTGATTTTTGTTGACTTTGTTGAAGGCATAACGGTCAATAAAAACACAGATCCATTAACGGGACTTGTTTTCTTCGAAATGATTGATGAAGGGGAACGCTCAGCAGCAGCGAAAGGCTTGAAGCCGATGATTAAAGTCGTTGAGGCAAAAGATTCTGAGATTGTATTATCAACACACTACTTACCATCAGAAGTTAAGATTAATTTAGAAGATAATCAGGTCATTACAGCAGGTGAAGTTTTAGCGAAGATTCCTAAAGACCAATCCAAGACCAGTGATATTACGGGTGGACTGCCTCGTGTTGCAGATTTGTTTGAAGCACGCAAAGCAAAAGACCATTCAATTTTGGCAGAAGTCAGCGGTATTATTAGTTTTGGTAATCCGACCAAGTCTAAGGAGCGCTTGATAATTACTTCACAAGAAGGCGAAGCCACTGAGATGATGATTCATAAATGGCGTCAAATTAATGTGTTTGATGGCGAGACTGTTGAAAAGGGTGATGTGATCTCTGATGGACCGTCAAACCCACATGACATTTTGCGTTTATTAGGTGTAGAAGCACTGGCGAATTATGTGGTTAGAGAGGTGCAGAATGTTTACCGTCTACAAGGTGTTAATATTTCTGATAAGCATATTGAAGTGATTGTTAAGCAAATGTTACGCAAGGTAGAAGTGCTTGACATAGGTGATTCTAACTTAGTCAATGGAGAAACAGCTGAGTATGCTCGTGTGGTAGATATGAATAGACAATTAGCAGCACAAGGCAAAGACCTGGTGGTTTATCAAAGATTACTAATGGGTATTACTAAGGCATCATTAGCAACTGAGTCATTTATTTCTGCAGCATCATTCCAAGAGACAACGCGTGTCTTAACTGAGGCGTCAACGACAGGTCGTGTTGATAATTTACTAGGTCTTAAGGAAAATGTGATTGTTGGTCGTTTAATTCCAGCAGGTACAGGCTTTGTTTATCATCAGGAGCGTAGGGCGCGTCGCACAGAAAATACCATGCAAACTGCAGAAGCAGAGGCGCAACTTTCAGCTGAATTGAGTGAAGCAGATGCAAAGACACAAGCATCCACTGAAGAGTAGCAGTTATTATTAGCTCAACAAAAAAAGCCATGCTAATGTAAGTTAGCATGGCTTTTTTTATTTTTAATATAAAATACGCTTATGAATAAAACAAGTTTTGATAAAACTGTAGCTGATGGATATAACCATATTCCTGTTTATAAAACTATTTCGATTGATACCAATGAAAATACAGCACTAGATTTGTATTTGAAACTCGCTAATAATCCTTATTCTTATCTTTTTGAATCGGTTGAAGGTGGAGAGAAATGGGGTCGTTATTCAATGATTGGTTTGCATGCGAAAACCGTTATTAAAGTCTTTGATTACGATGTACATATTGAGTATCAAGGTGAGTTGCTTGAGTCAAATAAGGTGGATGACCCATTGATGTGGGTTGAAGCGTATTTAAGTCAGTACAAAGTACCAAAGATTGACGAATTACCAGATTTTAATGGTGGATTGGTTGGTTATTTTGGTTATGAAATCATTCGTTATATTGAGCCAAAATTAGCCAAAATTAGCCAACCAGATGAATTGGGTATGCCTGATATTTTGTTAATGGTCTCTGATGATTTGGTGGTATTTGATAATGTTTTGAATCAAGTATTTATCATTACTCATATTAATCCAGATACGCAAAACTATGAAGATGCACAAGTGCGATTAGATGAGATTTCAAACAAAATCCAAGCGCCATACAAGTGTGAACAGTATCAATCAGATAATTTAACAGAGCAAGATTTTGTCTCAAGTTTCGGTGAGGATAATTATAAAGTTACGGTTGAAAAAATTCAACAATATATTGTTGCAGGCGATGTGATGCAAGTCGTGCCATCACAACGATTGAGTAGCAAATTCAGCGCGCCACCTGTGGAGTTATATCGCCAATTGCGTCTTTTAAATCCATCACCTTACATGTATTACCTTAATTTAGGTGACAGTGCAATTGTCGGTTCATCACCTGAAATTCTCACGCGTTTTGACGCCAACAACACCGCCACAGTAAGACCTTTGGCAGGGACACGCAAGCGTGGTAGCAATGAAGCAGAAGATTTAGCGCTGGAAAAAGATTTATTGGCAGATGAAAAAGAAATTGCTGAGCATTTAATGCTCATTGATTTAGGTAGAAATGATTTGGGTCGAATTGCCAAAATAGGCAGTGTGAAATTAACCGATAAAATGTCAATTGAACGCTATTCACATGTGATGCATATTGTGTCAAATGTTGAATGTAGTTTGCAAGATGGCATGAGTGCGATTGATGTGCTGAGGGCTACTTTTCCAGCAGGCACACTGAGTGGTGCGCCTAAGATCCGTGCGATGGAAATTATCAATGAGGTTGAGCCACTTAAACGCAATATTTATTCAGGTGCGATTGGTTATCTTTCTTGGCACGGTTGCATGGATATGGCAATTGCCATTCGCACTGCAGTCATTAAGGATAAAAAACTCTATGTTCAAGCAGGCGCAGGTGTTGTATATGATTCAGTCCCACAATCTGAGTGGGATGAAACCATGCATAAGGCGCGTGCACTTATTAAGGCTGCTGAACGAGTTTAATATATCGTAATATTATGCTTTAATGATAGTCTTGCATTCGTTGACAATATAGGTATTATTGCTACCCAGTTGGTGTCCTATAAAGCCAGCTAAAGGTTTTTATTTTTTAAATAAAGAGGAGAGAAAATGATTAAAAACAAACATTTTTCTACATTAGTATTATCCGCAGCAGTGAGTATCGCAATTCTTGTAACCCCTTCTTACGCAGGTAAGAAAGAAGCGAAATCACTAAAGAAGGCGGCAAAATTGTGTCAACAAGCATATTCCAAGAATATTGAAGGCTGTGCCCCTGCATTTAGCAGAAGTCACGGTAATTGCTTGGGTTGTCATAACATTCAGGGCGGTACGCAGCCGGGTAATGTTGCACCACCACTTATTGCAATGAAAGCAAGGTTTCCAAATAGAGCAGTTTTGAGAGCGCAAATTTGGGATGCAACCGTTAAGAATCCAAATTCTTTAATGCCACCCATGGGCAAGCATAAAATTTTAACTGAAAAGCAAGTTGATTCAGTGACAGATTTTATTCATTCACTATAAACAAGGAGAGTTAAAATGGAAAGAAGATTATTTTTAAAAAGTGCAATGGCAGGTTCTGCAGTTGCAACGGCAGTAGGTGCAGGCTTGCTAACACCGTCAACAGTTTTTGCTGCTTCAGCTAAATTCAAAGGCTTGTCAAATACAGCAGTATCAAATGCCACAAGTGCAGGCAAAGGTTCCTTTAAATTCAAAGCCCCTAAGATTGCTGAGAATGGCGCAAAGGTACCCATGGAAGTCAATGCTTCTAAGATGAGCGATGTCACTAATATTTCTTTCTTGGTACAAGAAAATAGCACGCCATTGGCGGCTTCATTTAACTTGTCTGGTGCAGTTGGCTTTGTTTCTACCCGCATTAAGATGGGCAAAACCTCAGAAGTGGATGCGCTAGTGACTGCAGGTGGTTCTACGACTAAAGTAACGAAAGAAGTTAAAGTAACTATTGGCGGCTGCGGCGGTTAATTCAATATATTAATTATAATTAGGAGAAATTATTATGGCAAAGATTAAATTAAAGCCAAAAGCTAGAAAAGGCGTTATCAGTATTAAAGCGCTAATTAAACACCCAATGGAAACTGGTTTTCGTAAGAAAAAAGGTAAGTTAGTGCCTGCAAATCATATTGATCATATGGTTATATTGCATAATGGCAATAAAATAATTGATGCAGATATCGGTAGTTCGGTATCTAAAGATCCATACTTCAAGTTTAAAGTTGCAGGTGCTAAGGGTGATACAATTGAACTTAAATATAAGGATAATAAAGGTAAAACAGGCTCTAAGACTGCAAAGTCTAAGTAATTCTGTTTTTTATTGAGGAGAGAATAATGAAAAAAATTATAACAACAATAGCAGCAGCGGCTTTATTAAGTTCAACTGCTGTATTTTCGGCGCAACAGTCGCCAGTTGTTCAGGCTGACATTGACGCTTTCCAAGGTCACTTCAAGAAGAAATTCCCTAACTTGTCGTTAAATGACTTTTCTAAAGGCCCTTACGCAATGAGTGAAGACAAAATGGGGCAGTTTGAAGCAGTGATGGAGATGCCTCCGTTTGAAGATCATGTTGAAAAAGGTGAGAAACTATGGAAAACAGCATTTAAGAATGGTAAAACTTATTCTAGTTGTTTTTCTGGTGGCGATGAAACTATTCGTACGCAATTTCCAAGATGGAATGCTGCTAAAGGTAAGGTTGATACTTTAGAGCAGTCTATTGTTGATTGTCGCGTTAAAAATGGCGAGAAGAAAATTGGCACCGGTAAAGGTAAGTTGGCATGGATGTCGGCTTATTTAACCACTATTGCTGAAGGTCAGACGATTAATGTCATTGTTCCAAAAGGTGATGCTAAGGCATTGGCGGCTTATAAAGAAGGTAAAAAATTCTTCTATGCTAAGCGTGGTCAGCTCAATCTTTCTTGTGCAAACTGTCATGTAGATTTTGCAGGTCGGCGTATTCGTGGCGATACACTATCACCAGCGTTAGGTCATATTACACACTTTCCTGTATGGCGTGGAAAATGGGCTAAAAAGAAAGGCGATGGTTTCGGTACCATTCAGCGTCGTTATGGTGGTTGCAATAAACAGGTTCGCGCTAAGCCATTTAAAAGACATAAGAAAGAATACGATAATCTAGAATATTTCCATACTGCGATGAGTAATGGTATGGAGATTTCTGGTACCGAATACAGACAATAAAGGAGAACAACATGAGAAAACTATTATCAATAACATTAACTGTATTTGCTTTGTCCGCCCAAGTGGGTTCAGTGGTAGCGAACCCTGAGGCTTCTGGAGTTAAACTTTCTGGTGCATGTAAAAGTGCAATCTCTGTAGCAAGTGCTGAGAATAGAAAGGCTAAGAAAGTGGGTTTTGAATGGCGTGATACAGGAAAATTCATTAAACAAGCTAAAAAATCTGGCGGTAAGAAATGTGTAAAGTTGGCTAATAAAGCCAAAGGTCAAGCAATTCTTGCTCAAAAACAAGCTAGAGATCAGGCTAATGCAGGTCCTGTGGGTTTTTAGACGGCATCTAACCATCTACAAAAAATACCCCTTTATTGGGGTATTTTTTTGTCTATAAGCAATGGCTTTAACTATCAAAGTAAGAAATGATAATTTGCCACTTCTTGAAGTATACAGGGGCTTTAAACTTTTTAGCACTTGAAGCTAGATTGCATTAACATGTCTTATTAAGGGTTGAATCTTAAAATTATTTTTATCATTGATTGGGTTAATTTTAAGATTAAAATAAAACTTTTAAAACCCACACCAAGATTCATTTAAATGCCTACTGAATTTGTCCATCTTCAATGCCGTAGCGAATACTCTGTTGATAACAGTTTGATTCGTATACCAAAATTAGTCAATCAGGCTAAGAAGCTAGGTATGAGTGCAATTTCATTGACGGACAATGGTAATTTATTTGCCGCTGTCAAACTTTATAAGACGGCAAAAGGTTCTGGTATTAAACCGATTTTTGGCACTGAAATTGCACTTGAAAATGAAGGGAAAAAATCTTTTTTATTGCTCTTGTGTCAAAACCAACAAGGTTACTTAAACTTGTCTGAATTAATCTCTTTATCTTATTTAAAAGGCGAGGGGATGGAAGGCGCAAGTATTAGTGCTGAGCAATTAATTCAGCATAATCAAGGATTGATATTGATTGCACCAGCTGTCCGTAGCGATGTGGCACAAGCACTAATTGAGAATCAAATACCTAAGGCAAAAGAAAAAGCAGCTATTTGGCAAGCCACATTTGGAGATAGATTTTATTTAGCCGTACAACGCACGAGCCGTATGCAAGATGAGCAACACCTACACCTTTGTGTTAAATTGGGTTTGGAGCTTAATATCCCTTTGGTGGCAACTAATGATGTGGTGTTTTTAGCAAGTGATGAATTTGCAGCACACGAGGCGCGTATTTGTATTTCTCAAGGTGGTTTGTTAGACGATGCAAGACGAGAAAAACATTATTGTGCAGAGCAATATTTAAAATCTGGCGATGAGATGAACACCTTGTTCTCTGATTTGCCTGAGGTGATTGCTAATACTGTTGAAATTGCTAAGCGCTGTAATGTACATTTTGAATTATATAAAAAGAATTATTTGCCAGATTTTCCTGTCCCTGAAGGGCTTAGTATGGCAGAATTCTTTTCGCAGGAGTCCAAGGCAGGATTAAGTAAACGCTTAGAAGGGTTAGAAGTTGAGCGTGAGATTTATGATGAGCGCTTAGCGTTTGAACTCTCAGTGATTGTACAAATGGATTTTCCTGGTTATTTTCTCATCGTTGCTGATTTTATCCGTTGGTCTAAAGACAACGGTATACCTGTGGGGCCTGGTCGTGGTTCTGGTGCAGGTTCATTGGTGGCGTATGCGCTTGGCATTACTAATGTTGACCCGATTAAGCATGAATTATTATTTGAGCGTTTTTTAAATCCCGAGCGTGTCTCTATGCCAGATTTTGATGTGGATTTTTGTACTGAGCGTCGTGATGAAGTGATTGAGTATGTATCGAAAAAATATGGCGCTGAAAAAGTATCGCAAATTATCACTTATGGCACTATGGCAGCTAAGGGTGTGGTGCGTGATGTGGGGCGTGTTTTAGGGCATCCTTATGGTTTTAGTGACCGTATTTCTAAATCTATTCCAAATGATTTGAAGATCAATTTATCGCGTGCATTAGGTCGTTTTTCTGCAGAGGAATCTCAAGAGAATAAAGACAAATGGTTTTCAGAAGAGTTAACAAATCGATACAATTCTGAGGAAAGCGTAACCACACTCATTGATCTATCTTTGCAGTTGGAAGGTTTGGTACGTAATGTGGGTACGCATGCAGGTGGTGTGTTAATTGCACCCAGTAAAATTAGTGATTTTTGTCCGATCTACAAAGCCAGCGCAGAAGATAGCGTGGTCTCGCAATTTGACATGAAAGATGTCGAAGCACTTGGACTGGTTAAATTTGACTTTTTAGGTTTGTCTAACTTAACGGTCATTGATAAAACCCTCAAGCTTGTTCATGCTAAGGGTCTGAGTGAAGCACTGATTGATATTGATACTTTGTCATTAGATGATAAGGGGGTCTATGGTTTATTACAGCGTTGTGATACCACGGGTATTTTTCAGTTAGAGTCAGAAGGTATGCGGGGTTATCTCAAGAAATTACAAGCCGACTCATTTGAAGACATTGTGGCAATGCTGGCCTTGTATCGTCCAGGTCCACTTGATGCAGGCATGGTAGATGATTACATTAATGTCAAACACGGCAAGCAGGAAGTGAAATACCCACACCCAATGCTAGAAGGTATCTTGAAGCCAACTAATGGCGTATTTTTATATCAAGAACAGGTAATGAAGTCTGCACAGGTAATGGCAGATTATTCGCTTGGTGGTGCAGATTTGTTGCGCAGGGCAATGGGCAAGAAGATTGCTGAAGAAATGGATGCACAACGAAGCGTATTTGTTAAGGGTGCGGCAAAACATGATATTGATGAGCGTAAAGCCAATGAAATTTTTGATTTAATTGATAAATTCTCAGGTTATGGCTTTAACAAGTCACACTCGGTAGCATATGCCTATGTGTCGTATCAAACCGCTTGGCTTAAGGTGCATTATCCTGCTGCTTTCATGGCATCTGTGCTTTCAGGGATGATGACTGACACCGATAGGATTAGTTTCACTGTTGGTGAGACACAAGCCATGGGGCTCGTTGTCAAAGGTCCGAGTGTGAATGAATCACTGTATGAATTTAGTATTCAAGATGATAAAACGCTGACTTATGGTTTGGGTGCTATTAAAGGTGTTGGCGAGTCTTTGGTGGAAGTTTTGGTTACCGAGCGTGAAAAGAAGGGTCATTATCAAGACATGTTTGATTTTTGTATGCGCATAGAAAAGAAAATGCTGAATAAGCGTGCCTTGGAAGCCTTAATTTATAGTGGTGCTCTAGATGGATTTAAAATTGATAGAGCGATTTTGATTAATACTTATCCAAGTGCAGTAAGGCAAGCAGAGCAACGACAAAACGACCATTCAAGCGGGCAAAGTGGTTTGTTTGCCGATGCCTCAGAGTGTAATGAGTATGAAACGCATTATTTACCAGTGCCGAGTTTTTCATTTAGGCAAACGCTGCAATTTGAAAATAAGGTGATGGGCTATTATTTCTACAACCATCCAACTGATGAATATCAGCATGATTTACAATATATTTCTGCCGCTTTTCCCAGTCAACTAACCTATAGAAACAATAAAGAAGTGCGAGTATTAGGCCTACTTTCTGATGTCTATTATCGAAACACCAAAAATGGCAAGTTAATGGCCTCAATCACACTTGAAGACAGTAAAACCACATTGAATGGGGTTATTTTTTCCAAAGTGTTAAGCACAGAAGTAGATGAAAAACATTCTGTGAGTGACGCTTTGGTCGCTGATACAGTGGTTGTGGCTGCTGGAAAAATAGAAAGAGATGACTATCGAGATGGCTGGCAATTGGTCGTTGATAAAATTGAAAATATTGATGTAGTGAAAGAAAAACATGCCAGAAGCTTTGAGATAGTGCTCAATAATCAACATACATCGTTGTTTGAAAAACTCTCAACAGTACTCAAGAAAAATCAAGGGCAATGCCCAGTTAGACTACATTATCAGGTTAAACAATCTAGAGGTTTTGCGCTATTAGATGCGGCATATTTGGTTACGCCAAATCAACAACTGATTGACGAAGTTAATGCATTGTTAGGCACTCAATCTAGTCATATTAGTTATAATTAATCCTTGCATTGACGCAAATAGTAAGACGCAGAGTCTTTTCTATATTCCTTGATGTTGATTGTATCACTAAGAAAAATATCAATTTGACCAGAACAAGCGGTTTTTAATACTTTGATGCCATTGGATTGATAACGCTTAATAATAGTTTTAGCGGGGTGTTTAAAGCGATTGTTAAAACCACTGGATACCACAATTAATGATGGTGATACTGCATTTAAGAAGGTCTGTGTTGAAGATGTTTTGCTACCATGATGCGGTGCAAGCATAACGGTGCTTTTGAGTGCTGCTTGATTGTTTTGCACAAGATGGCGTTCGGTTTCTCTCTCAATATCTCCGGTGAGTAGTACGCTATATTTTCCATTAGAGATTCTAAGCATACAAGAGGCATTGTTACCCTGAAAGCGAGTATTGTTATCAGGATTTAGCACTTCGAACATTACCCCATCCCATTGCCAGTTTTGCCCTTTTTGACAGAGGATAGTCTTTGCTTGAATTTTCTTGGGTACTGAGGTCAGTATTGCACCTACCTTAAAATTTTTTAAAATATTATCAAGACCACCAATATGGTCATTATCGCCATGAGAAATAATAACCTTATCCAAATATTGAATATGCTTTGCATGAAGATAAGGCGTAATGACACTCTCTCCAAGATTAAAGCCAGAAGGATATTTTGCACCAGTATCAAATAATAAAACATGGTTTTTGGTTTGCACTACAGTGGCTAATCCTTGAGCGACATCAAGTGTAGTAACGAGTGCCGAGTTGTTATTCATTTTAGGGTTAGGTATCAATATCATTAACAGTAATATAAAGACAGACAGCCAACGAAGTTTTAAAGCTTTAGGGAGAATAGCAACAAACACAAGTAAGATAAAAAGCGCTAAATCTATCCACGAGGTTTGCGTGTAATGCCATTGATTGAAATCAAATTGTTGTAATTGTTCCAACAAAATAGACAGGTAAATCAATGATTGATTGGCAATGGAAAAACTTATCTCTGATAAATAGGTAAGACCGCTAAAAGTCAGTAAAGTGCCGATTAGTGATAGTGGAGTGGCAATAAAACTAAACACTGGAATGGCAATTAAATTTGCAATTGGCGATAAGATTGAAGTAGCAGAAAAAAACCAAATAGTCAGCGGCAACGAGGAAAAACTAATGAGTAGTTGTATATAGATTAAGCGATAGAACCAAGATTTTTCTTGATGTTGCCCAGCACCATAGATAATGATGGCCACTACATAAAATGACAACCAAAAACCAATGCTAAGAACACTTAACGGGTTATGAATGAGCACTAATATTAATGCCGCGCCATAGAGCTGCCAAATAGTATGATGGCGCCTCAGAATAATTGAGATAAACACCACGCTTGCCATAATAAAGGCACGAACTGTTGGCGTGGAAAAACCCGAAATCAATGCATATAAAAGTGCAGAAACAAGCCCAAAATAAGCAGCAATAACCTGTGCAGGTATCATAATACTTAAGCGCGAGGAATAACGCCATAAAAATTGCACCAGTAAGAATATAAAGCCGGAGATCAACCCAATATGTAATCCAGAAATCACACTAAGGTGCGTGGTATTAGTGGATCTGAATAATGACCATTGCTTATCAGGAATCAAAGAGCGATCACCAATCACTAATGCATTAATCACACCACCAAATGTCTTTTTTTCTATCTGTGGCGAGAGTAAATAGCGAATATCTTGTCTAAGTCTGTCTATTGAGAATGTATTGGCATTGGTATTAATGCGCTGATTAGCAGAGGAGGTACGCACATAACCTGTGGCGTTAATGCGTTTGTAGAATAACCATTTTTCATAATCAAAGCTATTTAGGTTTTGGTAACCATTGTTGTGCTTTAATTTTAGCAGTAATTGCCAAGATTCTCCGATACGCAAGTTAGGCACTTTAGAGGGGTTGGTTTTATTATTGTAATGACCATGCCAAGCTAATTTTAATCGCCCTTGAAAAGGAGAGCTTGCCTTAAAAATAAATTTTGTACTGCGCGAGGTTTTTTCTGGCAATTCAACAATTTCACCGCTGACAAGAATGGGTTTATTGAGATAATGATCTTGAATTTGAGCCTTTAAAACTTGTGTTGATATGACCCCCATCCAAGCAAAACCAAGCACAAAAATCGCTAAATTTAAACTTAGCGATTTGTGGCGTTTAAATGTTGTGAAAATCGTTAAAAATATCGCAAAAATTACCACCCATTCCACAAGGCTTATTTGCAGTGTACTTTTGAGTGAAAACAACCCAATTCCAAGTAAGAAACTAAGGGCGTAAATTAGCATAAATAGTGGCAACAAAATGACATCATAACTTTTAGCAACCTCATAAGTTTAGAATACGCTAATATTCTGTGAAACACCTGATTTAATGCGTGAAACTTAAAAAGTTTTCCCCATTATCGAAAAAAAGTAAAAAAAATGACATATTGATCAAAATTATTTTTTACATTTTTTTATAACATATTGATTTTTAATTAAAAAAAATAAATGATTGTTTTTTATTCAAAACCATAAGAAAGCCCAATATATCAATGTTTTCACTTGTTTTTATGCAGATATTAACAGAGTTATCCACACATTTGTGGGTAACTCTATTGGGTGTTGATTTAACAAGGTTTTTTTGTCTTATAAAAATTGTTCACTGAGTATTTTAATAATTTTTCGACCCAATTTTTGTTTGCTGTTTTTTTCAATTTTTATGCTGTTTTCTGGGGTTAAAATCAACACCTCATTTTCATCACTTTTAAAGCCTAAATCATGCTTGGAAACATCATTTAAAATAATGGCATCACAACCCTTGTTTTTTAACTTGTTTTTGGCATTTTCAGTTAAATTTTGTGTCTCTGCAGCAAAGCCAATACACACAGGTTTTTTTGTTAATTTGCAGACTTCTTGTAAAATATCTTTGGTGGGGGTCAATTCTAAAATTAGTGTTTTTTCAGATTTCTTAATTTTATTTTTTGCAATATTTTTGATTGAATAATCGCTCACCGCAGCGCAAGCAATAAAAATATCTTGCCCCACAATATTGTCCATGACTGATTGGTACATTTCTTTAGCGCTGATGACTGATATTATCTGTGCTTTTTGATTGAGTGTAACGCTGATATTGCCATGTACTAAGGTAACTTGTGCCCCAGCTTCAATACAAGCATCTGCGAGTGCTGAACCCATCTTGCCGCTTGAATGGTTGGATAGATATCTAACAGGGTCAATCGCTTCAATGGTTGCCCCTAAGGTAATTAGGACTTGTTTGCCACTGAGTTTGGTGTTTTGAAAAATATTTCCAACTTGCTTAGCAATATCAATGGGTTTGGCTAAGCGACCCTCACCGATATCGCCACAGGCCTGTTTGCCGCTCTCAGGTGCAAGGATTAAAACTTGATGCTCAGCCAATGTCTTTAAGTTTGCTTGCACACTGTTAGCTGCATACATTTGCTGATTCATAGCAGGGGCAATAAGCATTGGGCAGTCGCTTGCCAAGATGACACTACTGAGTAAATCATCCGCCTTGCCTGAGGCTAGATTAGCAATAGTGTTGGCACTGGCGGGTGCAATTAAAATCGCATCCGCCCATTTGGCTAATTCAATATGCCCCATGGCAAGTTCGGCTTCCTTATCCCATAGATTATCATGCACCTTGTTTTTCGAGGTTACCTGTAACGACAATTCAGTAATAAACTGCGAGCCACCTCGAGTGAGTATGACGCGCACCTCAGCACCCAAATCTTGCAAGCGACGCACAATATCAGGTGCCTTGTAAGCGGCAATTGAGCCACTCACACCTAAGAGGATATTTTTGTTGGTTAACGATGCGATGCTCATTTTAGGGTTGCTGTTATTTTAATGTCTTGACCCACCATTCTAATGTCTTGAATATTGAACGCTAAGCATTCATCCATCTGTTGAATGGCAAGCTGTATCATTGAGGTGGCATTACTGCCCATTAATAGGGGTGCGGTGTAGAGGATAAATTCGTCCACCAGTCCTGCTTCCACCATAGCACCAATCAATTTAGGGCCCGATTCTAACAAGACGCTATTAATATTTTGTTGCGCTAATTGCACCAAGACATGATGCAAGTCTAATTTTCCAGCATTATTGCGCTGAGTATTCCCGCTATTGAAAATTTTGGTATTAGCAGCATTGGAAAATATCTTGAGCGTGGTATCAGTTATTTGGTTTTTGCCATCAATAACAACACGCAGTGGCGTACTATCAACGCCATCAAGGCGCACCGTCATTGATGGATTGTCTGCCAATATTGTGCCAGAGCCAGTCAGTATGGCTTGATTTTTAGCGCGTAATTTTTGTACATCTTGCCTTGCCTCTTGACCCGTAATCCATTTGCTTTGTCCAGATGCCATAGCGGTTTTCCCATCGATACTCATGGCGATTTTACAAGTAACAAAAGGCAGTCCGGTTTCCATGCGTTTGATAAAGCCACGGTTGAGTTCTTTGGACTCGTCTTTAAGTAAACCAGTTTTAACAACAATACCCGCACCTGTTAATACTGCGATGCCTTTCCCACTCACCAAAGGATTAGGGTCAAGCGTAGCAATCACCACTTCTTTAACACTTGCATCAATGATAGCTTGAGTACAGGGGGGTGTTTTACCTTGATGTGCACAGGGCTCTAAAGTTACATACAGTGTGGCACCCTTAGCTTGGTGATTGATTTGTGTGAGTGCGTTAATTTCTGCATGTGCCTTACCAAAAGTTTGATGATAACCTTTGGCGATAATTTTGTTGTCTTTAACGATCACGCACCCCACCATAGGATTAGAGGCAACGCCGTATCGACCTTTGCGTGCGAGTTGGAGCGCTAGGGACATAAAATGCGTGTCATTTTTTGAAAAATTTGTCATAATATTTCGTATATAATTACCTCACATTTTACCTAAGGAGAAACACTATGGATGAACAGAAAAAGCAAGCGCTAAAAGTTGCATTAACGCAAATTGACAAGCAATTTGGAAAAGGTTCAGTCATGTTTTTGGGTGATGCAGGGGCTAATACTGATATTGAGGCAGTTTCTACCGGTAGTTTAAGTTTAGACATTGCACTTGGTATTGGTGGATTACCCCGTGGGCGTGTGATTGAAATTTATGGTCCTGAATCCTCAGGTAAGACCACCTTAACCCTACATGTGATTGCTGAGATGCAAAAACTCGGCGGCACTGCAGCTTTTATTGATGCAGAGCATGCACTTGATCCACAATATGCCAAAAGATTAGGGGTTAATACCGATGAGTTGTTAATTTCCCAACCTGACACCGGCGAGCAGGCGTTAGAAATTACTGATATGTTAGTGCGCTCAGGTGGTGTGGATATTGTCGTGATTGACTCTGTTGCAGCACTCACGCCTAAGGCGGAAATTGAAGGTGAAATGGGTGCATCACACATGGGACTGCAGGCGCGTTTAATGTCTCAGGCCTTGAGAAAACTCACCTCTAATATTAAAAAAACCAACACCATGGTGATTTTTATTAACCAATTGCGTATGAAAATTGGCGTGATGTTTGGCAATCCTGAAACCACCACAGGCGGTAATGCACTGAAGTTTTATGCTTCAGTGCGTTTGGATATTCGTCGCATTGGTGCGATTAAGAAAGGTGATGAAATTCTAGGCAATGAAACCCGTGTTAAAGTTTTAAAAAACAAAGTGGCGCCGCCATTCAAACAAGCTGAGTTTCAAATTCTTTACAATGAAGGTATTTCTCGTGAAAGTGAAATTATTGATTTAGGTGTCAAGCATGGTTTGGTGGATAAAGCAGGTGCATGGTATAGTGTTGGTAGCGAAAGAATTGGGCAAGGCAAAGACAACGCACGAGATTATTTAAAAGAGCATCCAGAAATGAGTACAGACTTGGAAGAAAAAATCAAGCAAAAAATACTAACACCGGAAGAGGATGTCAATCAGGATGCAGGCACTAAGTAAAACTGCTTATAACTGTGCTTTAGAAATGCTCGCTAGACGCGAGCATTCTTATTGGGAGCTCACTAAAAAACTGGCGCAACAGTATCAAGCAGATGACATAGAACAAGCACTAAGCAAACTTCAAAGCCAAAATTACCAATCTGACCAACGATTTGCCAACGAATTTATTCAAATGCGTTTTAATCAAGGTAAAGGTCCAATCAAAATAGCTGCTGACCTCAAACAACGCGGCATTGATAATTTTGATTTGTCTGCGTATGATTTTTTCGCCTTAGCAAAAGAAGTGAGAGTGTCAAAATATGGCAAAGCGCCCCCAAGTAATTACAAAGAAAAAGCCAAACAACAGCGGTTTTTACACTCTCGGGGGTTTGGGTTTGATGAAATTAACGACTCTTTTGAGTCGTAATTTTAAAGCACAAAAGACAATGCCCATCAAAAATGAGCGCTCTCAGGGGTGCATGCCAGCCCAGTTAATACGCCAGTCTTGTTTAAAAAAAGCACTATAAACATTTAGCCTAAAGATCAACTGATATAATGTTGATTTTATTGTCCAGTCTGATAATAAACGATAAACAGTTTAATTTATAAATTTTAAGAGGTGTAATACAATGTTAAAAACAACGCTAACAACTATCTTTCTAATCGTCACTATCTCCCAAGTGCAAGCGCAAATGACACTTAAACATGGGTTTTATTTAAGTCAATCTGCCGGCAATATTGATGCAGATATGTCTGGCCAACACAAAGACCTTGCCACATACCAGGGAAAAGATGCTAACCCTAGTGCAGGCGGTTCTTTGTATGCTGGTCTCCCCTCTGCAAGCACCACAATCTATGATGGGGAAATATCCAATGCCCGTTCTTTTGGTTACAATTTAAGATACACACCAAAAGTCGGCTTTGGTTATGAATTAGGGCTTTATTTGACTAAACTTAAAATGCCAACCCAAGATGTGGCACTTATTCATGATGACGGCAGTGCTTTTAAGAAAATTACTGGAGCTGATGTTGTAGTAGATTCCCCCTCCTCTTATATAAAGACTACTGATCTTTATTTGGGTGGCTTGTATAACTTTGAAGCGGTTGGTGGCATAACCCCTTATGTTGGACTGGGTTATGCTAAGGTTAAAGGCAATTGGTATAAATCTTATTGGAGAGGCTATCCTGGTCTTGGTGACAGTGATGAGGTATCGGGATACGGGCAAAGAGGTAAAACCAAAGTTAATGGGCATTATATTAGCGCTAAAGTCGGTATTAACTTCAACGAAAATTATAATTTAGAGTTGGAGCATGCCAAGCATAAAATCCATGCAGATTCTTTTAGAAGTTTTGATATTAATGGTTTAGATGCTAAATTTAATCGCACCTCTGTTAATCTGATTGTCAACTTCTAATTTTCAGTCATTTTGTTTCATTCTCATGTTGCATGTCAGTCACACAAATTAACCTCTCACGGGCGGGAGCAGATATAAAATAAACCGATCAACTTTCTGCATTCCCTAAATCGCACTGGATTTTTTGGGCGTGCCCAATTGGATGTTGTGATTCTATTTTTGCCACTTTGGCACGGATTGCCTACCACAGGCAAGCAGGTAGGCTTGCTGATAACGCGACGAGTAAGCGTGTTATCTCCTGTTTTTAGGCATTGGTAAATAGAGTATCTTTGCGCTTGAGTATGATGTTTGCATTGGTTTATTTGCGTTTCTTTTTGTTAAGAGACCTTTACATAAATAGGGATGATTAGCAAAATCCAATTTTTGCCCAATGGGTGATTTCTTTAAACCTTGTCCTAGCAGGGCTAAGGCTGGGTTTAAAAAATCGCCAAGTGGGTGAAAAGTGGATTTCTGATGATTGTTCCTATTTATGTAAAGGTCTCGTTAAATTTAAAAAAATAAAATGAATAAAATATTCACCCTGCGTTCGCCGCTATATATTAAATATCCGAATGGTGAAACTCGGGTAATTGAGGAGATTTTCCAACACCCAGAAGGCATTTTGTATTTTGAATTATTTTGGGAAAAAGACCCAAGATACGGTATTCATTTGATTAAAGGTAAGATTACAGGTGATGGACCTTGGCGAGTGGGCGAGTGTAGTTTTCATCTATTGGGGTGTAATCATACGCATCCACAAATGTGTGAAATGCACAGTTTTTGGCAGCAAGAATTGTTACAAAACTCAAGCCAATTTAGATCGGGCGATGTGGTAAAAATTGCCTTAGAAAAAGGCGCTATTTTGCCTGATGACTATCCAATAAACGACAAAAGGTTTTAAAGATGCAAGGATTTAACAACCAAACCAAAGCCAGTGACTTTAAAACTCGGGATATTAAAGTGTTAAGCAAGTTAATGCCTTATTTGTTAAAGATGCGCACCCGTGTTATTTTGGCAACCTTGTTCTTGATTGTCGCTAAATTGGCAAATGTGGCTGTGCCAGTAGCACTTAAGGGGATTGTGGATGCACTTGACCAGCCCGATGTGTTGGTAGTGTTACCCTTAGGATTGTTGTTTGCTTATGGGGTGTTACGCCTCAGCAGTTCTTTGTTTAATGAGCTTAGAGACGCTGTGTTTGCACGCGTGCGCTACCATGCTATGCATTTGATTGCACTCGGTGTTTTTAAGCACTTGCATACCTTAGACTTGTCTTTTCATTTGAACCGCCGTATTGGTGGCATTACGCGTGATATTGACCGTGGCACACAAAGTGTTTCTACCTTATTGTCTATTTTTGTTTTTAATATTTTGCCGTCATTTTTTGAAATTATTTTGGTGATTGGTTTGTTATGGGTGAATTATGATATTTTCTTTGCCGGCATCTCATTGTTAACTGTCGTGTTTTATGTGGCATTTACTTTGGCAATCACCACTTGGCGGATGAAATATCGTTATGAGATGAACGATATGCAGTCTGAGGCAAATACCAATGCGGTAGACAGTTTGATTAACTATGAAACGGTCAAGTATTTTAATCGCAAAGATTTTGAGGTCAATCGTTATGACGAAACCATGGGTCGTTGGGAGGGGGTTGCAACCAAAAGTTTTACCTCAATGACGGCACTTAATTTTGTTCAGGGTGCCATTATTGCCGTAGGTGTTACTGTTATTTTGATTTTAGCGGCTCAAGAAGTGGCAGACAAAAATCTGCGCCTTGGTGATATGATTATGATTCAAGCCTTGCTATTGCAGCTGTTTATCCCATTAGGGTCTTTGGGGATTGTCTATCGACAAATCAAGCATAATTTTATTGATATGAATAATATGTTTGATTTACTTGATCGTCGTGCAAAAGTCTGTAGCCCCAAGGGCGCACCGCATATAAAAATCAGCCAAGGCAAGGTTGAATTTAAGCAGATTTCTTTTGCTTATGAAGGCAAAGGCGAGGTATTAAAAAAGGTGAGTTTTTCGATTGAGGCGGGTCAAAAAGTGGCAATTGTGGGGCAATCTGGCGCTGGAAAATCAACACTGGCTAAATTATTGTTCCGATTTTACGATGTAGACAGTGGCAAAATCTTAATTGACGGACAAGATATTAAAACCCACAATCAACACTCAGTGCAATCAGCCATTGGCGTTGTGCCACAAGATACAGTGATGTTTAATGAAAGCATTTATTATAATATTGCCTATGGCAAACAAGGCGCAACTCAACAGGAAGTAGAGGCAGCGGCAAAGTCGGCTTTTATGGATAAATTTATTGAGGCATTACCTCAGGGTTACGATACCCTAGTTGGGGAACGCGGGCTTAAATTGTCAGGGGGCGAGAAACAACGCATGGCAATTGCCAGAGTTTTACTTAAAAACCCGCCTATTTTGATTTTTGATGAGGCGACTTCGGCGCTGGATTCTTATAGTGAAAAAATGGTACAAAAAGCGATTACCACCCTCAGTAAAAAAACTTCTACCCTAGTGATTGCACATCGTCTTTCAACCATTGTGGATGCTGATAAAATTATCGTGCTGAATGAAGGCGTGATTAGTGAGAGTGGCACACATCAGGAATTATTATCTATGCAGGGAATATACGCGCAACTTTGGCAGATACAATCAAAGGATGCAGATGAAATTTAAACTAAAAAATACAAACAATAAAGCCCGCCGTGGCACAATGATCTTTGCAAGAGGCATGGTTGAAACGCCAGCATTTATGCCAGTTGGCACTTATGGCACAGTCAAGGCAATGACCCCTGAAGAGGTTAAAGGAATCGGTGCACAAATTATTCTAGGCAATACTTTTCATTTGTCCATCACCCCTGGCACCGAGGTGATTAAAGCACATGGTGATTTGCATGATTTTATGCATTGGCAAGGGCCAATCCTAACAGATTCAGGCGGTTTTCAAGTATTTAGTTTGGGCGATATGCGCAAAATTAGCGAAGCAGGCGTGGATTTTCGTTCACCCAAAGACGGTGCTAAAATTTTTATGGGGCCAGAAGAATCAATAAAAATTCAGTCCGACTTAGGTGCAGATATTGTCATGATTTTTGATGAATGCACCCCATACCCAGCGGATAAAGCAACAGCGGATCAGTCTATGCAGTTGTCATTGCGCTGGGCACAACGCTCAAAAGACACACATCAAGCACTCGGCAATAACAATGCATTATTTGGTATCGTTCAAGGCGGCATGTATGAAGATTTACGCCAGCAGTCGGCTAAAAAGTTGATTGAAATTGAGTTTGACGGTTATGCGATTGGTGGTTTAAGCGTGGGAGAGCCCAAAGAAGCAATGATTAAAGTGTTGGATTTTCTACCCGAACAACTGCCAAAGGATAAGCCCCGATATTTAATGGGGGTAGGTACACCCAGTGATTTGGTGGAGGCAGTTGAGCGGGGGATTGATATGTTTGATTGTGTGATGCCAACACGCAATGCACGCAATGGCTATTTATTCACTTCAAGTGGTATTGTCAAAATTCGTAATGCACAATACAAACTAGATACCAAGCCCCTAGATGAGCGTTGTACTTGTTACACTTGTCAACATTATTCTCGTAGCTATTTACATCACTTGCAACGAAAAAACGAGATTTTAGGGGCACGACTTAACACGATTCACAATCTTTATTATTATCAAGATTTAATGGCAGGTATGCGAGAGGCGATTGAGCAGGGTGTGTTTGCAGAATTCAAACAATGGTTTTATAAAATGCAAAATGCATAAGCGGCTTTTATTCTTTGTTGATGAGGGGGGTTTTGATGACTTTACCCCACTGTTTTTAAGGATGGGGTTTGAGGTTAATTTTGAGGACTCACAAAGAAAAGCAGTTAAATTAGCCAAGAAAAATCAATATGATGTTTTGGTAGCAGAGTTTAGTTACAATCCAGAATTTCGTGACCGTGTGAGTAACATTGAATCGTTGCTAGCGACGCTTGAAAGCCACTCCCCCAAGGTAAAGATTATTGTACTCTACGATGAAATCAATCAAACCCAACTTGAGCAATTAAAGCAGCGTTATAGAATAGATACAGTATTCTCTTTTCCAATTGATGAGCAGACGATAAAAACTGCAATTAATGCGAGGGTGTAAATTTAAACCGTATAAATCTTTATATAAAACCCCAACAAATTTTGGTGCCTTTAGGTAGTGCATCTTGACAGGTTTTGATAAAGCCAAGATTGTCGGTATTTGACGAAACATTGCCTGCTCTAAAGTCTGTGGCAACAATTTGTCCTGTTTGGGCTATATGCCCCACCATTGGCATATAGCCCTTATTGCCTTTATAAGTCCACTGGG
>NZ_FQTR01000011.1 GCF_900128535.1 bacterium endosymbiont of Bathymodiolus sp. 5 South
GGCCTTTGCATAAATAGGGATGATTAGCAAAATCCAATTTTTGCCCAATGGGTGATTTCTTTAAACCTTGTCCTAGCAGGGCTAAGGCTGGGTTTAAAAAATCGCCAAGTGGGTGAAAAGTGGGTTTATGATGATTGTTCCTATTTATGCAAAGACCTCCAAATAATGCTTAACGCAGTTAATGTTCAAAAATACCCATAATTAAAGTGTTAAAAAGTGGTACAAAGTGGTATAAAATGTATTTAACTTACTAAAATAGTGGTGACAAAAAAATGCACACAAGAAAATTTATTATTGCTGGACTTTTATCAACGACTTCACTCAGCGTATTGGCACTAATAGGTGCGCAACAAGCGCAAATCAACAACTTCAAACCTTTTGTCGTTATTGTCACTGTTGCCCTTATTTTAGGTGCAATGGCTTACTATCAAAAACACCTACAACATCACTAAATGTTTCGTGGGGTGCACAATTTAACTATTGACGCCAAGGGAAGACTAAAAATTCCAACACGCCATCAGACGCAAATCAATGAAATTTGTGAGGGCAAAATGGTACTTAGCATTCACCCAGATGACCCTTGTTTGCTACTCTATCCTTTAAAAGATTGGCAGCTACTTGAGCAAAAAATTAGCACCCTGCCTTCGCTCAATATTCACACAAAACGCCTCAAGCGCAAACTCATTGGTCATGCAACAGATTGCGAATTGGACACCACATCGCGTGTGCTAATTTCTACCACACTCAGGAAATATGCCAATATTGATAAAAAAATTATCATGAGTGGGCAAGGGAATAATTTCGAGCTTTGGGATGAACATACTTGGCACGAACAACTTGCCAATCTTGATGCGTTAAGCGAGAAAGAAAGCGTTCCAAGTAGCATTTCCGAATTGGCGTTATGAGTTCTCATTATCATCAATCAGTGATGTTTGATGAATCTATTAAAGGCTTAAAACTAAAAACTAACGGCATCTATGTTGACGCCACTTTTGGTCGTGGCGGACATGCACTTGGTATTTTAGACAAATTAGGTGACCAAGCAAAGCTGATTGCCTTTGACCAAGATATTACCGCCATTGAATATGCTAATCAACAGTTTAACGATTCACGCCTAAGACTTATTCACAGTCCTTTTGTCAATATGCATCAGATTCTTTCTGAAGAAGGATTACTGGGGAAAATTGATGGTATTTTCATGGACCTTGGTGTTTCATCGCCACAATTGGATAATGCCGAGCGCGGTTTTAGTTTTAATGCTGAGGGTCCACTAGATATGCGTATGAACCAAAGCAGTGGCATTAGTGTAGCACAGTGGCTGGTAAGTGCTGATGAGGTTGAAATTGCCAATGTGATTTACGAATTTGGCGAAGAAAGAAAAAGCCGACACATTGCCAGTACGATTAAAAGATTTCAGCAGCAGCAACCCATTGAGACCACATTACAATTAGCAAATATTGTTGCCAGCGTGGTCAAAACAAAAAAAAACAAACACCCTGCCACACGCACTTTTCAAGCAATGCGTATTTTTATCAATCAGGAACTGACACAACTGTCTGAGACACTTAAACACACAATTCATTTATTAGCACCAGAAGCTCGCCTATGCGTCATTAGTTTTCACTCAATTGAAGACCGTATTGTCAAGCAATTTATCCAACAACACTCAAAACAAAAACAATTACCTAAGGGCTTGCCGATTATGGATAGTGGTGTAGAACAAACACTGTTAAAAGATTTAGGCAAAAGTTTTGCCAGTAAAGAAGAGCTGGACAATAATAAGCGCTCAAGAAGTGCAATATTAAGAATCGCACAGCGCACCACTAAGGATGTTGAATAAGCCACTGAATACAACCCTTGTTAATGCAGCACTTAGTATTATTATTGTAATATTATCTTTTTACACAATTTTGTGGCACAATCAAAATTACTTGCTATACAAAAAAGCACAAAGAGTACAAAAAGCAAATCAAAAAATTACAGCATTACACAAACAATTACTGAGCGAGTATTCGTCACAAATCAGTGGTAAATCTATTAAAGAAAAAGCGATAAAAACATTACAAATGAAGCGAACTGAAAGAATCAGGGTGCTTGTATTATGAAACGACTTAAGAAGGGATTGTTTCAAAAATCACAAAATTATTCACGCCGTCAATTGGTCATTCAAATTATTTTTGCCAGTCTTGTTGTTGTTTTCTTTTTTCGAATTATCAATATTTATCAAATAGACGCTGGTGGTATCAGCATTCAAAAAAAAGCCAGTAAACAAGCAGAACTTACTTCTAGTGTACAGGCGCGTCGGGGTGATATTCTAGACAGGCATGGTGATGTGCTTGCCAGTAATTTAATTTTGAAAAAAATAAACCTAGATTCAACACAAATTCAAACGGCTTTTATTCCAAAACTTGCACAAGCTTTAATGATGCCAGAAAAAAAATTAAGAAAAATAATTAAAAAGAAACTCAGCAAACATGCGGGCAGAAAAAATCTAATTATTAAACAAAACCTTAGACTCACCAACCCAATCCTTGAAAAGATAAAAGCGCTAAAGAAAATCAGGTTAAAAATCTGCAAAATAAAACGCAAAAAAAAACAAATAAATTTTCTTGATACGGTGTTAATATTCACCAAGTTAAAAGCAGATAAGCCAACTGATAGTAGAGTTGAAGCATGCAAAAGAGAACAAATAAAAGGCGTTCGACTGCAAACAGACACGCGCAGATATTATCCAAAATCCGCAGCATTAGCGCCCCTTATTGGTCGTATCAATCATAACAAAAAAGGCATTTCTGGCATTGAAGGAGAATTTGAATCAATACTTGCTGGGCAAAATAGCCTGACACATTTGGGTTTTAATTCAGATTCTCAAGGCGCTTATTTCAACCCGATAGTGCATAAAGCACTTAAGCATGGTCAAGATATACAATTAACGATTGATACCAATGTGCAATTCCACGCCTATGCGGCTATTAAAAAAGCCGTCGAAAAACACGAAGCCAATTCTGGATCAGCTATTATTTTAAAACCCAATGGTGAAATTTTAGCCATGGTTAATTACCCTGCTGACGACCCGAACAACAAAGCACTTTACAATCCAAAACATTATCGCAATCGCGTACTTTCAGATAAGCTTGACCCAGGTTCAACCGTCAAGCCATTTACCATGCTCTTAGCACTTGAAAAGAAAAAAATTACCGCTAAAGATGATGAGTTAATTGATGTAACTAAACGCATCGGACACCTTAAACCCGATAAAAAATATAAATATATGACCGTTAAAAAGATTTTGCAAAAATCACACAACTTAGGCACGGTCAATGTAGCAGAAAGGTTGACAAAAGAAGATTTGTATGACACTTGGAGCAAGTTGGGTTTTGGTCGTCCACTTGGACTTATTCCTAGCATTGAAAACTCTGGGTTACTGAGATATTATAGTGATTGGTCAAAAGCGGATAAACGCTCTTTATCCTTTGGTTACGGCCCCATGCAAACCAATTTGGCACAACTCGCCAGAGCCTACTTAGTCTTTGCAAATGATGGTGCCATACCATCGTTAAAACTGATCAATGGTATTGCTACAAATAAACAAAAAACACAAGTGTTTAGCAAGCAAACAACACATAGGATTGCCGAACTGTTAGATGCGGTTGTATCCCTAAAAGGCTCTGGATATCGTGCACGAATCAAAGGTTACAGCGTAGCAGGAAAGACTGGCACCGCAGAAATGGTCATCAATGGTCGTTACAATAAGAATGGCGCAAAACGGACTTTTTTCACTGGATTTGTGCCCGTTAAAAAGCCAAAATATATCATGGCAGTTAGATTAGACTATCCAAAAAAATGTTATGCTTATTATAAGCCTTATAGTAAGATTAGTTGTAAAGGTTCAAACTCTGCAGCTATCGTATTTAAAGAAGCAATGGAGAATATCTTAAATAGCGACCAATCTGTTAAATTGTTGGCGAAAAAACAATCTTAGTCTATTTAGGACCTTTGCATAAATAGGAACAATCATCAGAAACCCACTTTTCACCCACTTGGTGATTTTTTAAACCCAGCCTTAGCCCTGCTAGGACAAGGTTTAAAGAAATCACCAATTGGGCAAAAATTGGATTTTGCTAATCATCCCTATTTATGCAAAGGTCTCATTTAAGGGTGCCTCTGGCAGTTTTTAAGATTTATTTTTTTGAATGCTTTCCATTACTTTTCGTTGCTCTTGTTCAGTATTTGCACTTGCTATTTTTCCTTTTACCTTGGTAACAGATTGGCGTTTTTCAATTTTCGTTAATGCAGATAAAAACTCATCTTTAGCTTGAGTTTCACTCAAATATGGGTCCAGCTCACTCAGCTCTTGTAAGCGCTGTTGGATGCCTGGCTTGGATTTAAAAAGACCAATCAACTGTTCTTTAGTAATCTCATCTTCTATCTCTGCTTCGCGCACTAACTTTAACAAAACTTCTGATCTTTCAATCTTTCGTATCCTTTCTTCAGCAATACCATTTTCATCGGCTAACAATGGGTAATTAAGCAGCAAACTGATCATTCTCCCCATTAATACTTTAATAGCATTATTTTCTCGTGGTGTCGCGCTTGACTCATAACGACACTCATCATCATTATTTACAAAAGATGGCATTGCATCCTCATATTCCCTATTAGGTGGCACTTGTACTTGCGTTTGTATTTGTTGTGCCTGAATTTTTTGTATTTGCACTTTTTCTACTTGCTTAATAAAAACACCTTTAACCCGTTCAATGCTTTGCCCTACCACTTGTGAAGTGCCTTCAAGTAACTGCTCTTGATAAGCATCATAAGTTACTAGCGCAATTAATGCCGAGACTTTTTCTAAGAATAGGGTTTTTCCTTCAATGGTATTAAAGTCCACTTGTGTCTTCACATGGTCAAACAAAAACTTTGACAACATCTTTGCTTTATTAATGCGTTGCTCAAAGGCTTTAGCAGATTCTTTTTTAACCAAAGTATCTGGGTCTTCACCATCAGGCAGGAATAAAAACTTAACCAACAATCCAGATTTAACCACGGGCAAGGTAATCTTCAACGCCTTCCACGCAGCTGCACGACCTGCATCGTCGCCATCAAAACAAAAGACAATCGTATTGGTGGTTCGCGCTAATGTTTTCAAATGCTCAGTGGTGGTTGCGGTGCCCAATGTTGCTACTACTTTAGTAACGCCGGATTGGTGTAGCGCCACCACATCCATATACCCTTCAACCACCAAAATATAATCCATCTGATGCGAGTATTTGCGTGCATGATACAACCCGTAAAGTTCTCTAGACTTAGCAAAAATTGGACTTTCTTGCGAGTTAAGATATTTGGCTTTAGCCGTATTATCAAACACCCTACCGCCAAAAGCAATAACACTACCCTTACTATTATGAATAGGAAACATTAAACGATCACGGAAAAAATCATAATCGCCATATTCGCCTGTTTTAACCAAACCCAAAGCCTTTAAATCAGTGATTGATTGCTGGGTTTTCTCAAAATTAAGTAGCAAGTCATTGTTACTAGGTGTGGCAAAACCCAACTCAAAACGCTTAGCAATCTCATCACTAATACCTCGATTTTTTGCATAAGCGACTGCCTTATCTTTGGCGGGTGAAAATTTAAATTGTTGTGTATAAAAATCACTAACTTTTTTCGATAAGTCACGATATCGTTCAAACTTAGGGTCAACTGGCTTGCTGCTTTTGTCGTATTCAATAGCGAGCCCAAATTCATTGGCAATGGTTTCAACTGCTTCAACAAAATCTAAATTGTCATACTTTTGCACAAAACTAATCGCACCACCGCTCTCACCGCACTTAAAACAGTGATAAAATTGCTTTTGAGCGCTAACAGAAAAATTAGAATTTTTACCGCCGTGGAAAGGACAAGCCCCGCGATAGCCATCTCCTGTTTTTTTAAGCACAACGCGTTTAGCAATCAAATCAACAATATCAATTTGATTGGGCAGGTCATTAATAAAATTTTGACTAATATAAGGCATACTTAAGAATTGTATTTTAATGACAAAACAAAATTTTTATCATCCTAAATTTATCCCAACTTGGATTCTCATTCTACTAATGAAGCTGGGTGCTAAATTGCCATTTACTGTGCAAGTCGTTATCGGCACTGTTTTTGGTAAGTTGCTTTATTTGATACTGTCTCGCTTTAAAAAAATTGCCTTTATCAATATTAGCAAATGTTTTCCTGATAAAAACAAATCACAAGTTAAACAGCTGGTTAAACAGCATTTTATATCGTTGGGTATTGCTTTTTTTGAATCAGCAAACTGTTTTTATATGAAAGATGCCACCCTCAAAAAACGCTATCAGATCAAAAATACACAAATATTACAAAACGCCTTAGACCAGAAAAAAAATGTAATTTTACTGGTCGGACACTTCACCACTATGATGCTTGGTGGCAGAATGCTACTACAAAATTTTAAATTTGCCGATGTCTATCGCCCACAAAACAATGCACTATTTGACGCAGAGATGACCAAACAATTTATTAAGCACGGTTCAACTATGGTTAAGGCCAAAGATTCAAAAACACTGATCACAACGCTTAAATCTGGCTTACCAATTTGGTATGCACCTGACCAAGACCTTGGGGCAAAACATTCTACTTTCGCACCATTTTTTGGTGTACAAACGGCAACCATTAATGCCACTGCAAAACTGGCAAAAATTGATAATACTGTCGTCATTCCATTATCTTTCTCACGCAATAAATCAGGTTATGAATTAGAATTCTACCGCGCGCTTAGCGATTACCCATCATCAGATGCCTTGCAAAATGCCACCACCAATAATCAAATATTACAGATGCAAATTCTCAAAGCACCTGAGCAGTATCTATGGATTCATCGTCGTTTTAAAACCCGCCCAGAAGGTGAGGCTTTTTTTTACTAAAATTACATCGTTCACTCTCGGGTTAATAGCAAAACAAGTGTATAATTTTATCCCTTAAACTTAATTAGGATAAAGCATCATGGAACATCACCCACTCATTAAAGAATTTCCCGAACTCAGAGAGAAAATTCACGAACTAAAAGTTAATAACAATCACTTTAGAAAATTAGCTTTTGAATACGAAGGTATTGACAAAGCAATTGTTCGTGGCGAACAAGGTATTGAAAATCTAGGTGATGTTTATCTTGAAAACTTGAAAAAAGAGCGTTTGTTACTCAAAGATTTACTCTACAAAATGTTGCAAGATTAGAAAATACGCGTATAATTCCTCCTTTTATATTTTCTAGAGCATAACACTTATGTCAATTGATACACAAGCAATCATTAAACAGTACCAGTCTGGCGAAGGCGACACTGGTTCAACCAATGTACAAGTTGCGCTCTTAACTGCGCGCATCCAACACTTAACTGGTCATTTTAAAACGCATAAAAAAGACCACCACTCAAGAAGGGGTTTGTTGCGCTTAGTTTCTCAGCGTAAGAAGCTATTGACTTATCTTAGAAGTAACGATGTAAGCGCTTATTCAAGTTTAATTTCTCGTTTAGGTCTTAGAAAGTAATTTCGTGTCTTAAATAAAAAAGCCCCTTGTTTGGGGCTTTTTTTATATCTGTTAGTGCGTAAAATACTTAACTATGGAACTCTCACCCACTTACCAAAAAATTGATGAACTAACTCAGCGTTCGTCTGCTTTATCCGCACACCTAAATTTGGAAGAAAAACAAGGGCGCTTAGAAGAAGTGTTATTGGAAATGGAAAATCCAAATATTTGGTCTAACCCAGAAACCGCACAAGCTTTGGGCAAGGAAAAATCAACCCTAGAATCTATATGTCAGACTTTTGATAACGCAAATTCGATTTTAGAAGATGCCAAAGAACTACTAGATATGGCACAATCTGAAAGTGATGAAGAGACTGCAAGCAGTGTGATTGCTGATTTGGAGGCAATTGAAATTTCTATTGCGCGGTTAGAGTTCCAAAGAATGTTCAATGGCAAACTGGATATGAACCACGCTTACTTAGATATTCAATCTGGCTCAGGTGGCACTGAAGCACAAGATTGGGCAGAAATGGTGTTGCGAATGTATCTGCGTTGGGGCGAAAAACACAACTTCAAAGTCAAACTGATGGAAGCCTCAGCAGGCGAAGTGGCAGGCATTAAATCTGCCACTATTCATTTTGAAGGTGAGTATGCCTTTGGCTGGCTCAGAAGCGAAATTGGCATTCATCGTTTGGTGCGCAAATCGCCTTTTAATGCTAATGGGAAACGCCATACCTCTTTTTGTTCAGTGTTCGTCTCCCCTGAGATTGACGACAATATCGATATTGAAATCAAGAAGAGTGAGATTCGTATTGACACCTACCGAGCTAGTGGCGCAGGCGGACAACATGTAAATAAAACCGACTCTGCTGTGCGCATCACCCACTTACCGACTAGCACTGTGGTACAGTGTCAAGATGGGCGTAGTCAACATGCCAATAAAGACCAGGCGATGAAACAACTCAAATCCAAACTGTATGAATTAGAAATGCAAAAACGCAACAGTGAAAACCAAGAAACTGAAGACGGAAAATCAGACATTGGCTGGGGTCATCAAATTCGTTCTTATGTATTGGATCAATCTCGCATTAAGGACTTACGCACAGGGGTTGAATCATCCAACACTCAAGATGTCTTGGATGGCAACTTAGATAAATTTATTGAGGCAAGTTTAAAAGCTGGATTATAATTTTTGTTGTTGGTAATTTTTACCCCATTTTTCTAACGATAAAATCGTATTTTTAAGTGATTCTCCCTGTTCTGTAAGGCTATATTCGACTTTAGGTGGTACAACTCTATACACTTCCCGATGGATTAATCTATCATTTTCAAGTTCTCTGAGTTGTTTGGTAAGCATTCTTTGAGTGATATTTGGCATAAATTTCTTCAATTCGCCAAATCTTTTTTTACCATTAATCAGGTGATACAAAATAATCCCCTTCCACTTACCACCGATTAAACCAAGGGTTAATTCTACAGGGCAATTCATTCCTCTTTCATTTTTCATTTTTACTCCTTTAGTATAATAAAATATACTATATGCCAATTATGTGCCTACTTGACAAAAGTATATTGTTATTCTATCATTCTTTTTCAACTTAATCATAGGAATAAATGAAATGAAAAAAATAGTCAACTTTATTAATATTGCTTTATTGTTTGCCCTTGCAAATGCAGTTTACGCTTATCAGTACGATCAACTGCCAGAAGTCAAACAAGTAAATATCGATCAAAGCATTACAACCAAACAAGTAGATAAAATGATATTAGCAGCTAAACGATATGCAGCTTTTTGGAATACTGGCGAAGAAAAATTCGCAAAACAAGCGCTGGCAGATTCTTTTATAGATCTTAACCTCCCTAAAGGTAGAAAACAAGGCAAACAAGGTCCATTAGATGCTTCAAAATGGTTTCGCAGTGTTGTTCCTGATCTAACTGCAAGTATTGAAGAGATGTTTGTTGTAGAGGATAAAGTAATTTTACGACTGAGATTTAAGGGTCATTTTACGGGTAAATTCCACAATAAAATTGGTCAGGGGCAAGCAATCAACTTTAGTGCTGTAGATATGTATACCATCAAAAATGGCAAAATAAAAAGCAATTGGCATCTTGAAGATATGCAAACTTTGATGCAACAATTCGCCCAATCTTCAAGTCCTGAAAATTTTAAACTTTATAGTAAAAACATTCAGGCAGGTGCAACCATAACTGCCAATCAATATTGGAATAACTTTGGTTGTAGTGGTAAAAATCAAAGACCAGACTTATCTTGGAGTGGCACACCTAAAGACACCAAAAGTTTAGCAATTACTTTTTATGATAAAGATGCACCAACAGGTAGCGGATTTTGGCATTGGACAGCTTACAATATTCCAAAGAATACAAAAAACCTCAATCCAAACACTTTGCCACAAGGAGCAGTTGATGCAAATACGGACATGGGAAAACCAGGTTATTTTGGACCTTGCCCACCTGTAGGCAGAGTGCATAATTATGTATTTACCCTGCATGCTCTAAATACAGAGAAATTAAACCCACCAACAGATGCAACCTCAGCCTTGGTTAGATTTTTTATCAATCAACACACTATTGCCAAAACAACATTATCAATTGTTGCTGGACCGAGAAAATAAAGGATAAAACCATGACTCATCAAATTATCAAAGATTTAAATTGGCGACATTCAACCAAAAAATACAATGCTAACAAGAAAGTATCCAAAGAAGATTTAACAATCATTTACGAGGCAATGCGTTTATCTGCCTCATCTATTAACTCACAGCCTTGGCGGTTTGTAGTGATAAAAAGTAAAACAGCAAGAATGCGTATGAGCCAAACATTTGCCCATAAATTCGAATTTAACGAGCCCCATGTTGGTGAAAGTTCAGCAATTATTTTATTCGCTCACAACCCCGAGTATAAGCGAGAAAATTATGCAGAAGTGGTTGATAAAGGCATTGAGGATGGTAGAACCAAACCCGAAAACAGAGAAGAAGCCTTTGGCAGTTTTTTCTTTGCTGAGCTCAATACCGATGAAAACGGCAACACCAGCCCTTGGACAAAGGCACAACTGTATTTAGCACTGGGCAACACGCTACACACTTTGGCTCGTTTGAAAATTGATTCAACGCCAATTGAAGGGCTGGATATTGATTTAGTTAATCAAGAATTTAAAAAAGAATTGGGTGGTTACCAATGCGAAGTGGCGCTAGCAATCGGTTATCAACATACCCAAGACTACAACGCCAAACTAACAAAAAGTCGTCGTAGTTTGGAAAGCATCCTATTTGAGATATAAAAAAGGTGAATCTAAAATTTAACCACATTGCCCTAAGATGTAAAAATATTGATGTTATTGCCACTTTTTTTATAGCAGTTATTGGCTTAAAAGAAGGGTTTAGACCGCCTTTTTCTTTTGATGGTTATTGGCTGTATTTGCCAAAAAACAAGCAAAATGCAATTATTCATGTTTTTGGCGAAGAGGCAAATTTTAATGGCTTTGTATCAAAAACTAATAATAATGGCTTATTTGATCACATTGCTTTTTCTAGAGATGATTATTCAAATTTTATCCAACATATAACCAACTTCAAAATTTCTTTTTATGAAAATTTTGTACCTGATTCAAATACGCAACAAGTGTTTTTAAAAGGTCCAGAAAATTTAACAATTGAAATTGATTTTACTAACCCATAGGAGGGGAAATGAACATACTATTAGTAACAGCAGGCTATTCAATTTTTGATGCCAAAGGGCAACTGAATGGATTTTTAAGTTATTTAACTGATAAAACTTTGAGCGAAAAAGGTCATAAAGTAAAAATTTCAGATGTGACTAAAGAAACGCTAAACATGGATAGAGAATTGAACAAGCTTTTATGGGCAGATATCATTATTTATATCATGCCCGTTATGTGGTTTAATATGCCCGCCCCATTGGTCAAATGGCTTGGTGAAGTTTTAATGTATGAGAAAACCTTTGTTATTACTGATGAGTATGGCGAAGGCGGTCAAGTTCCAGCTGATAAATTTATGATTGTTACCACCTCCAATATGAAGAGTAACGACCTAGGCAAAGGCTTTGTCCTAAAGAATGCGTCTCATATTGATGATTTGTTACAACCATTGATAATGACCAACCATTATTTAAGCATTCGTAACCAAATCCCAACTTTTCATGCAGATAATGTCATTGCAGGTGAAACCCATTGGATTAAAAAAGACTATGTTAAACACCTTAATAAACATTTTTAGCGTTTGACTGTAAAAATAAACTTAATGCTAAAATGTTTGCTTGATTGAGGTTATTTTTACGATAAATAATACCAATATGACGAGATAATTTTGCCTAACAAAATTGAAAAAATGTTTATTGAACCAGAAGTTGAAGGCGACCCATTTGAAGTTTCTGATATTGACACTATGCTCAACTACATTAATGCTGATACTGTTGCGCCAAAATCAGCCACGATGTTTAGTCGTAAAGGTTGTGCGCATTGTCAAAGAGCCCTAGGCTTATTAAACAAACAAGGGGGTTTATGTGGAAGTTATTGAATTAGGAACGGGTATTACTTCTCGTTCACTCAGAGCAGTCAGCAACAAAAGTAGCACGCCACAGATTTTCATTGGTGGAGGTTATATTGGTGGCACCGATGAATTAGAACAACATTTTAAATAAGGAGTTAACCATGGTAAATGAGGGCTATCACGAAGCAGAAGAAAATTTAACACAGACAACCAAAGATATGCACAAAGCAATTGTGTCTTTGATGGAGGAATTAGAGACAATTGATTGGTATAATCAGCGCATTGATGCGTGTCAAGATGATGAATTATCCGCTATTTTGGCGCATAATCGTGATGAAGAAAAAGAACATGCGGCAATGGTGTTAGAATGGATTAAACGCAAAGGTAAGGCTTTTGACAAAGAGCTCAAAGACTATCTTTTTACTGGCAAACCGATTGCACATTAAATTCTAAGGGGTAATTAAGCCTCTTTTACGAGGAATAAATGAATAAACAATACGATATGATCGCCATTGGTACAGGTTCTGGTGGGCTCTCAGCGGTTGAGCGCGCCAGCGAATATGGTAAAAAATTCTTAGTCATTGAGGCAAACTTAAAAGCAGGGTTATAAATGAATCAAGAATCCCCTGAAAAAAATCAAGATATTGAAGATCAAGATAAAAAGAATCGGGGCACCGAACATCAAGGCACTAAAGAAAAATTTTGGTTTGGTAAAAATCAAGACAAATTATTCAAAATAGGAAAACATGAAGGAGAAAACTGGGCGGAAATAGTAGCCTGTCACTTGGCGACTTTATTAGATATTCCTTGTGCTAAATATACACCGGGATCCATACAAGAAAATTCTAAGACAACATATGGCGTTATTAGTCAAAGTTTCGTCAATAAAAAAGAGGGAGAGAGACTGATAAATGCCAATGAATTTTTGACAAAACTAATTAAAAACTACGATCCAGATAAAGCATACAAACAAAGAAATTACACATTTTCTCAGTCAATAGCATTAATCAAATTATTAACGCCTAATTTAAAAGAAAGCCCAATTAAACAATTTATTGGCTATCTTGTTTTTGATGTTTGGATTGGAAATCAAGATAGGCATCACGAAAATTGGGGGTTTGTTGCATCAAGTACTGGGCTTTATTTAGCGCCTAGTTTTGATCACGCTTCAAGTATGGGTTGTAGGGTTGGAGACATTGAAAAACAAGAGCGTTTGAATACAAAAGACACTGGCTATAGTGTTGAGGCGTTTTCAAGTAAAGCAAAAACAGCGATGTATAATGACGGTAAAATACTAAAAACTTATGAATTGTCAAAACTTTGTTATAAACATTACCCTAACGAATATTGTTTTTGGACTCAAAAAATTAACCAAATATCAAAACAAGATATAATCAAATGCTTTGAATCACTACCCGAAAACTGGATGAGCGATATAGACAAAAAATTTACAACAAAACTTTTACAAACAAATCAAAAACAACTAAACAAATTATGTGTCAAGAATTAATTTTATCGTGGCAAGATACTAAAACCGACCAATGGTTTCCAATTGGTCGGTTTTCAAAACACAACGACGCTTACACTTTTATTTATACCAAAGGTGCAAAGCAAGCAAAAAAACACGGATTTATTGAACTAGCCTCTATGTCCGATTTTAATGCAGAATATCGCTATAGTGATATTTTTCCCCTACTTAAAAACAGAATTCTAAATAAGTCTAGACCAGATAGACAAGAATTTTTAAAGTGGCTAAATATTGATTCCAGTAACACAGATTTTGAAGAATTAGCCAAAACTGGAGGGGTCAAGGCTACAGATAACTTATGCCTATTTCCTATGCCTATTAAAAAAAATAATCAATATAATTTAGAATTTTTCACCCAAGGCATAGGTCATTTAACCAAAAGTAGTCAAAAAAGAATTGAAGCATTAGAAGTGGGTGAGAAATTATTTTTTTGTGCTGATTTAGAAAATTCACAGGATAAAAATGCATCTATGTTTAGAACTAAAGACCCTGTGGAAATTGCAGGATATTGTCCTAAATATTTTGCCAAAGATTTTAAAAAATTATTTAATTTATCAAAAGAATCTTTTAGCATTAAAGTCAAACAAGTTAACAAGAATGCACCTGAACAACTAAGACTATTATGTGAAATTACTTGCGATTGGCACCAAGATTTTTCTCCATTCGCCGAAGATAAATTTACATCAATTAATTAGAGATTTCTGTATAAATATTCGTCAAAACAAAGGACTTAAAGGCTATTTTTTTACTGACAAATTGATTGCACACTAAACCTAAGTTAGAAGTTGAGGTGTAAGCCACTTTTTTTATTTATTGGAGAAAAAAATGACAAAACATTACGATATGATTGCGATTGGTGCGGGCTCTGGTGGGCTCTCAGCGGTTGAGCGTGCCAGCGAATATGGTAAAAAATGCTTAGTCATTGAGGCAAAAACCATTGGTGGCACTTGTGTGAATGTGGGTTGTGTGCCGAAAAAAGTAATGTGGTTTGCTGCCAATGCTGCCACACAAATTAACAATGCACAAGGTTTTGGTTTTGATATTGAGGTGAAAAATTTCTCATGGAAAAAACTCAAACAAGGTCGCGATAACTATATCAAAGGTATTACCGACTGGTATGACGGCTATTTAGAGAAATTAGGTATTGATTATATTCATGGCTTTGGGCAATTAGTTAATAAAAACACAGTGTCTGTCAATGGTGAAGAATACACCGCTGAGCATATCGTGCTTTCTCCAGGTGGCAAGCCATCTGTGCCGAATATTGAAGGTGCCGAATACGGTATTACTTCAGATGGTTTTTTTGAATTAACCGCATTGCCCAAAAAAGTAGCGGTTATTGGTGGTGGTTATATTGGTGTTGAATTGGCTGGTGTATTGAATGCACTCGGCAGCGAAGTTGAAATTTTCGGCAGAGCTGGCACCTTATTGCGTGGTTTTGACTCCATGATTCAAGAAGCCTTGGATAAAGACTATACTGCGCACGGTATTACCCTTCATCACGGCACTACAATTGATAAGGTTTCGAGCGATAAAACAATATTTACCAATCACGGTGAATTTGGTGGTTTTGACCAAATCATTTGGGCAGTTGGTAGAGATCCAATGACGCAACACCTTGGTTTAGAAAATGCTGGCGTTGAGTCTAACCAACGCGGTTTTATTCCAACAGATAAATTTCAAGTGACCAATGTGGATAATATTTTTGCACTCGGTGATGCCACTGGCAGAGCACCACTCACACCTGTGGCCATTGCAGCGGGTAGAAGGTTATCTGATAGGCTGTATAACAATATGACCGATAGGCATTTGGATTATCATAATATTGCCACTGTGGTTTTTTCACACCCACCAATTGGCACTATCGGTCTTACGGAAATTGAGGCCAATAAAAAATTTGATAAAATCAAAATTTATAAATCAGAATTCACCCCAATGGCAGATGCCCTACTTGAGCATAAAACCACCACCGCACTTAAATTAGTGTGTGTGGGTGATGATGAAAAAGTCATCGGCTGTCATATTATGGGACACGGTGCTGATGAAATGTTGCAAGGTTTTGCGGTAGCAATTAAGATGGGGGCGACTAAAAAGCAGTTTGACGACACAGTCGCTATACACCCAACCAGTGCTGAGGAATTAGTAACCTTAAGATAACATCTATCTGTATTTATTTATTTATTTTTCGATACCTATAGGGCTTGATAGGTGGCTTGTAAAAACCCCAAAATCCTACTTTTTTAGACTTGGCTAATTCTTCTTCTTTGCGGTAGGTATTTTTGTAAGAATACGCCATACCCGACTCAACCATTAACTTGCCAATATTAATATCTCCTTTATAGACACGCACCAAAACACGATGATAATGGTCAATTGCGATAGGGGTAATTAATAATCTTCCAGGTATTTCCCTTAAAAGTTTTTGCAAATACCTTTTGGATAATTGACCACAGTCAATAGTTTGGTGTTGTGTTTTCTCGCAGGTTTGTGTAATTTCTGGTGTGTCAATACCTGTAAGGCGCATTTGCAAACTGACACTATCACCATCAACAATATATAGCGTTTTTTCACTATCTAAAATAAAGTTGCCAACATCAGAAACAGCACTGCCCATCAATAAGAAGCATAAAATAAATAATTTCATTCAAAACTAGCGGTAAAATTAATCATTTTATAAGATTTTTAATGAAAGCATTAACGCAAGTTAGATTTAATGATAAGGGTTTAATTCCAGCAATTGCTCAAGATTTTGAGACGGGAGAAGTCTTAATGTTTGCATGGATGAACCAAGAGTCTTTGTCACTAACGATTGAAAAAAAACAAGCAGTTTACTATTCTCGTTCACGCAAAAAATTGTGGTTTAAAGGTGAAGAATCAGGACATACGCAATTTATTAAAGCTATTTATATAGATTGTGATTGTGATGTGATTTTACTCAAAGTAGAACAAATTGGCGGTATCGCTTGCCACACTGGTAGAAAATCTTGTTTTTTTCAAAAACTGGATAAAGATAAGTGGGTAAATGTTAGTAAAGTATTAAAAGACCCAAAAGCCATTTATGGATAATGTTTATGAGTGATATCTTAAAACAATTAGAAAAAGTATTAGAACAGCGTAAACACTCAGGTGCTGATGAATCTTATGTCGCATCTTTATACAGCAAGGGTTTAGATGCAATCTTAAAAAAGATTGGTGAAGAGTCTGCCGAAGTGATTATGGCAGCTAAAGATGGAGAAAAAGAGAAAATCATCTATGAAGTGGCAGACCTATGGTTTCACACTTTGGTATTATTACGCCACAAAGACATTGAAATCGCTAAAATAGAAGAAGAATTATCAAAACGATTTGGCTTATCGGGTTTAGAAGAAAAAGCCAATAGACATAATAAATAACGAAGGAGACATTATGATGCCAGGACCGTTTGAACTGATTATTATTTTAGTAATCGTGCTACTTCTTTTTGGTGGCAAACGCTTAAAAAACATTGGTGGCGACCTAGGAGGTGCGATCAAAGGTTTTAAAAAATCAATGAAAGAGAGTGAAAGTGACAAAATCGACAATAAAGACACTGTCATTGACGCTAAAGTTATTAAAAAAGAAGAAACCAAATAATACGCTACTATGTTTGATATTGGTTTTTGGGAATTCGCTTTAATTGGTGTTATCACACTAATTGTGGTCGGCCCTGAAAGAATGCCTGCCATTGCCAAAACTGCAGGTCATTATATTGGCAAAGCCAAAAGGTTCGTTGCTAAAGTCCAAGAAGATATTGGCGATGAAATTGAAGCTGATAAGCTCAAAGAGCATCTAAACTTAGAAGATAAGGATGCTAATATTATTGAGATTTTTGATCAAACCAAAGAATCTCTTAATGAAATCAAACGCGATGTTGATCAATAGTCTGACCTAAATAAGTATGAGCACACAGCGCATTAAACAAGATATGACCTTTATTCAACACTTGGTTGAATTGCGTGACAAACTGCTGCATTCTGTCATTGCAATTTTGCTGGTATTTGCTGGTATTTTTCCCTTTGCCAACGAAGTTTATAGTTTTATTGCCGCACCTATTCTCAATGTCTTGCCCTCAGATAGCAATATTATTGCAATTGGTGTAATCTCACCTTTCTTAACGCCGCTCAAAATGGCGTTAATTTTTTCCGTTTACGCTACTATGCCCTTTCTACTTTATCAAGTTTGGTCGTTTATTGCGCCTGCCTTATATAAGCATGAAAAACAAATGATTTTGCCCTTAGTGATTTCATCAACAATCTTGTTTTATGCAGGCTTGTTGTTTTCGTTTTATATTGTTTTTCCTGTTATCTTTGGCTTCTTATCTAGCATCGGTCCAAGCATTGTAGACTTCACCCCCGATATTCAATATTATCTTGATTTTGTGTTAAAAGTATCTTTTGCTTTTGGTGTGGCATTCGAAGTGCCTATTGCCACTATCTTGCTAATTATATTTGGTGTAACAACCGTAGAGAAACTTAAGAAAAATCGTCCTTATATTATCATTGGTGCCTTTGTTTTAGGCATGTTACTGACACCGCCTGATATTATCTCTCAAACCTTGATTGCTGTCCCAATGTGGTTGTTGTTTGAGGCTGGATTGATTTTCGCACCTATGTTTAAACGCTCAGCGCCAATATCGGATGGCAAAGACACTGAAGCTGAATCAGCCAGCACTGCTAATAAGAAAGAAGCCGAAGATGAGGAAGACTGGGGTGATGAAGAATTAGATAAAATTGATGAAGAATTTAAGAAGCTGGATAAAGAAAATTAAGCATTGATGCATTTATTTGGCCTAGCCCTATTTAGCAACCGGAACATGTATGTTGGTAGGATTAATGGCAAAAATCTCAGTAGTAGGGGTAATTGATTTTTATTTTTTAAAAAAACGACAATAATCTTTGAGTAATGATTCTTGTTTGATGCCTTCTTTGCAGCATTTGATCCCCCTTGCAACAACACTTTTCCAATTCATAATATACTGGTGCTGATAAAACTTACTGGTTATTGCATTCATTTGTACTAAAAATAGTCGATGCGGTTGTCCAGATAAAAACTCTGCAAGAAAACCAATGGGAAATAAAGCGATTGTTTTAAATAAACCCAGTTTTTTTAATGTTGTGATATTCATAGGTGAAAATTGACCACTATTATCAATTAAAAATGGGGGTAATGGCTCAAAAATATGACCAATTAGACGCAAAGCGGCACTTAATATTGTCCATAGCATTAAATATTCTATGTAATTATGAGTGAAAAAAGTAAGCAAAATCATCAATATTGATAGCAAGATTAAGTTGGCTAATATTGTAAATTTAATTTCTTTAATAAGGAGTGTTTGAATAGCAAAAAGCAATAAAGCGATATACAAAAATCCACTCCAAAAACTGTTGACAATTAATAACCATACAAAAGCGTCTATAAAAATAGAGTAATGAACTATTCTATTAAAGCTATTTCTATGTAATGCCTCATAGACGACAGATTGGAAATCTAATTGAATATTCTTACTTGGCCAAAATGCAAGAAAAAATGGTAAAGTTCTGCCAATTATCTTAGGTGGAATAACAAGGCAAAGAATAACAAGAATGCAGGCGGAAACAACACAAGCAAGCCAAATATAATATAAATTTTCCATAAATTTATTCTACCTTAAAATTTGCACTTAGAATTTTAATTTAGAAATTAAAAAACCCACTAAATATTTAGTGGGTTTTTTATATATAATAACACAATGCGTATTAAACACCCATTAACAGGCGCTATGGTCGCTCTAATCACTCCGATGTTTGAAGATGGTTCGGTGGATTTTGACGCACTTGCAAATTTGGTTGAGTTTCATATTCAGAGCGGTACCAAAGCTATTGTCTCTATGGGGACAACGGGCGAGAGTGCAACGCTTAATCAAGGTGAGCATATTGAAGTGATGCAAAAAACCATTGAGTTTGCCAAAGGACGCATTGCTATTATTGCAGGCACAGGCGCCAATTCTACCGCTGAGGCAATTGAGCTAACGCAAGCCGCCAAAGTCTTAGGTGCAAACGCTGTGCTTTTAGTCACGCCTTATTACAATAAGCCAACCCAAGAAGGGTTGTATCAGCATTATAAGGCTATTGCTGAGGCAGTTGATATTGACCAAATTTTATATAATGTTCCGGGTAGAACTGCTGTAGATTTATTGCCAGAAACGGCAATTCGCCTATCAACGATTAACAATATTATCGGCATTAAGGATGCAACAGGTCAATTATCAGTTGCACAAGAACTGATTGATGGTTGTCCAGAAGATTTCTTATTGTATAGTGGTGATGATGCCACAGCGGTCGAGTTTATTTTAATGGGCGGTCATGGCGGTATCTCAGTAAGCGCAAATGTAGCGCCAGCAGAAGTATCAAACGCCTATCAAGCGGCTTTGAATAAAGATAGAAAATTAGCTGAAACTATTAATGCAAACTTATATAATTTACATCAACATTTATTTACGGAATCAAACCCAATTCCTGTTAAGTGGGCGATGCATAAAATGGGCAAATGCGACAGTGGAATTCGCTTGCCATTGACAAAATTGTCACCACAATATCAAATGATATTAGAACAAGATTTATCTAATTTAGGAGCTATATAATGATAAAAAAAATAACAATTACGCTACTTGCGTTTTCTTTAGCAAGTTGTTTTTCGTTTGGCGAAAAAGCAAAGAAATCAAACAGCGGTCTTGGTGAAAGAAATATTCAATATTATGCCAATAAAACAGTAACTTCTTTAGAGATTCCGCCAGATTTAACCAAGCCTGACTCGCAAGAGGCGTTTAGATTAAGTGAGTATGTTGCAAATATTCAAGAAGACACCCTTAATTTTTCTAAAAATGATGTTGCTACTAAAAAGGCAGCGAGTGTTGTTAATGGCTCTACAAAAGTTAAAGTTAAAAGATTGGGTCAAATTCGCTGGATAGTGATTGATAAAAAAGTAGATGCCGTATGGAGTTTGGCAAAAAGCTTTTTTAAATCACATGGTTTTGCAATCAAGAGAAGTGACAAGAAAATTGGCGTTATGGAAACTAATTTTTTAGAAAATCATCCTGAAATCCCCGACCAATCAGTCGGTTTAATTCGTTCAATGCTGAAAAAAGCCACGAAGGCTAGATACGCACTGCCAATTATTGATAAATACAGAATGAGAATTGAACCTACAGATAACGGCAAAAAAACCGAAGTTCATTTCACTTTAAATTCCATGGAGGAAGTCATTACTAATGCAGGCGGTGAAGATGAAAACACCATTTGGCAAGCTCGCCCTAAGGACCAATCGTTAGAAACTGAAATGCTTTATCGTTTTACGGTTTATCTTGGCAGTGATCATACGATTGCAAGGAAGAAAATTACTAACACCAAGGGAAACCAAATAGTAAAAGTAGAAATAGTGAAAGGCGTAGGTGGTTACGCGAAACTTAAATTTGCTTTGGGTAAACATGAAACTTGGGCAAATGTTGGCTGGGCACTTGATGAGTTAAATATTGATGTTGAAGATAAAGATATAAAAGAAGGCAGTTTCTATGTGAATGTTGCTAAGGAAAAAGACAAAGGCGTTGTTTCACGCATCTTTGGTGATAATGCAATTAAAGAGTCCTATCAAATCATTGTTAGGCAAATTAGCAGTCATTCAACTGAGGTAACTTTTAATGATTTGTCTGAAGAGAATGAACAAGAAACCATTGACTTTAGTTACGAACTCTTAAACAATATCTCTAAACAATTTCAATAATAGCAAGTGGCGTTAACACAAGCCATTCGAGATAAAATTATCCGCCAAGAAATATTGGTAGATGAATTAAGTGACCAACAGTTAGCTGACTTTTGCATTACACTCAATACTGCTTATCGTGATGGCAACCCAATGGTCAGCGATAAAGATTACGATTTTATTTACCTGCCAGCACTCAAAAAAAGGCGACCAGAACACCCATTATTGCAAGCAATAGAGCCCGAAGGTGCGGGATTTTCTACTGACAAGGTTTTACTGCCAGAGATAATGCTTTCTACTGATAAAGCCTATTCTCAGGAAGAAGTTGGTAAATGGTTGGAGCGTATTAAAAAATCCGCTATTGAAATTGATGTTGATATTCACACTATTCAAATTAAGGCCACACCTAAGTTGGATGGTTTTGCTGGTTATGACGATGGCATACGCCTTTATACGCGTGGCGACGGCAAAAAAGGTAGCGATATTAGTCGTGTGTTTGAGAGAGGATTGCAAGTCTACAAGGATACTGAGCGTGGACAAGGTGCAGGTGAGATTGTGGTTCAAAAAAGTTATTTTGAACAATATTTATCTGCAGATTTTGAATATCCACGCAATTTTCAAGCCAGTCTAATCAAAGAAAAAGCTTTAGATGAAAAGACCGAACAAGCGATAAAAAATAAAGCAGCATTGTTTGTGCCCTTTAATCAATTACCGCATTGGTTAGGCAGCATGGAGGATTTGAAAACCCAATTTGATATAGTTGTTGAGGATGTGCTTAGCGAAGTAGATTTTGATGTGGATGGTGTGGTGTTTGAGGTAACCAACGATGATTTAAAAACACACATGGGCGCGAATAGAAAATTCCACCGTTGGCAAATTGCTTTTAAAGAGAATAAAGATAAAGCACAAGTTAAAGTTTTATCTGTTACCCCGCAAGTGGGACGCACAGGCAAGATTACACCTGTGGCAGAATTAGAACCTACGCTGTTAAGTGGTGCAACTATTAACCGTGCTAGTGCGCATCATTACGGCTTGGTAAAAGAGCAAGGTTTGGGTGCTGGCAGTGTGATTGAATTGATGCGTTCTGGCTTGGTCATTCCTAAAATTAACAAAGTTTTAAAACCTACAGAGCCTAATATTCCAACTGTGTGCCCCAGTTGTGGCAAAACATTGCAATGGGAATCTGATTTTTTAATATGTGTGAATCATAGTGAGTGTCCAGCGCAGGTTATTGGAAAAATGGAATATTTTTTTAAGATATTGGGTAATAATGATGGTTTTGGTGTTGCCACAATTAAAAAACTTTATGAAAACGGTATTCGTAAAATTTCAGAAATTTATGCACTGACTCATAACGATTTAACCAAGATGGGTTTTGGCGATAAAACCAGCGAAAATTTGATTGCTGAGCGCCATAAATCAATCACTGAGCAAATTGAAGATTGGCGTTTTTTAGCAGCCTTTGGCATTACTAGATTAGGCATGGGGAACTGTGAAAACCTACTTAGGTCTTGTTTATTGAGTGATATTTTTGCATTAAATTTAGAAAAAATAGCCGATATTGAAGGTTTTGCCGAATTAACCGCACAAGCTGTTGTAACAGGACTACAAGACATTAAAAATGAGTTTGACTTATTGAATCAATACGACTTTAATTTAGAAATCACCCCTTTGCAAAATGAGCGGATAGAATTTACCCATGTGTTGGTTGGTAAAAAAGTTGTTTTTACTGGCAAAATGAATGGCTCAAGAGATAAAATGAAAAAGAAGGCTAAATCTATCGGTATAAAAGTGCTCGTTAGTGTCAGTGCTAAAACCGATTATTTGGTAGTTGGCGACAATGTAGGGCAAAAGAAAATTGCAGCTGCAGAGAAATTCAATGTAGCAATATTAACTGAAGAAAATTATTTAACCATGATTAGATGATTAACCCTTAAAACAAGGCTGTTTAGAGTGTTTATCCAATTCAACTTTTTTATTTTTAAACAATTCTGTGTTAGTTATATGATGAATTGATACTGTTTGAGGGTTTTTATGGGTCATATCATTCAAGGTTTTGCTTTTACCAGTTCGTGACATCCCATGCCACTGCTCTAACAATCTTCCGTTACTGATCGATTTTCCATAGACTCTATCAACTTTTTCAAATTCTACAATTTCTTCACGAACCTGAATTCTTGGCGACCATGTTTCATCAATATCCATTTCAAGCCAAATTTGAGCTGAATCTTTATAGTCAAAGCCTGACAAACCCAGTGCTTTTGCAACAAGACACATGATTTCCCAATCTGGTTTTGACTCACCAGCAGGTGGTAAAAAAGCATTTTGTTCCAAATACCGGCGTTCTGAGTTTTTCTGATGCCCTGTTTTTTCAGACCAAGAGCAGGCTGGCAATACAATAGTTGCATCTTGAGTGGTTAAAGTTTTTGTAAAGTCTGAGACTATCAAGGTCTCAAATTTTCGATAATTAATCATACTGTGTGCTGGGTTTGTTGCCATAACCCACAGGGTTTTAATCTGATCGGTTGAGAAAAATTCAGTGGCTGTTAAGTCTTTAGTTTTAACGCCAATTTCTCTACCGCCCATGGCGTTGCTTTGCCCAGTTAGCGATAAAACACCACAGCCTGGTTTGTTGATATTGCCAACTTTAATGTGTGCATTAATAAGGGCATTAACCTTATCGGTTGCATCGGTCGACTGTGTTAGACCTTGGGAATAAATACTTAAAGTTTTTTTGTTTTTAAACCATGGTTGATTAACCAAATCATCAATTATTTCCATGTCCCTGCCAGCTTCAACCTTGATAAATAAATCTGATTTTTTGGCTGTTGTTGTTTCATAGATATCGACACAGACAATAAAAGCCTTAGATTTTTTGACATAATTAAAGACAATAGGATGGCAATCTGCAGTGTTACTGCCAATAATAAAGATAGTTTCTGCAAGAAAAATATCATCATAAGACACAGGCACAATGTCTGCACCATAAGCACGGTTATTGGCTGCCACCGTTGAATACATACAAAGTCTAGAGTTGCTTTCTATATTCTTAATACCATAAGACTCTGCAAATTTTTTACCTATATATAAATCCTCCATTAGCATCTGTCCAGATAAATATAGCGCAATTTCATCTTTTTTAGTTGAACGGAAAATATTTGCGATTGATTCAATTGTCTCATCCCAAGTTCCAATAGAAGGTTTAAGCAGTCTATCGTTATCCGTGCCAACAGTTTCTAACAAAGTTTGCCCTTTGATGCAAAGCATGCCTTTATTGACAGGTGACTCTTTATCTCCGATTAACTTTAATGTTGAGCCAGAACGGCTGATTTTAATCTCGCAGCCAACGCCACAGTACGGACAGGTTGTTTTAAAACTCATTTGGTCACCAATAGTAATAATAAAATAAAATTTAACGCAAATAATAACCCAAGATACCATCGATATTTTTTTAATTTAGCTTCTGGTTTTACGGGTTCTTCAATTTGCAAGAAGTTTGAATTTGGGTGTTCTAAATCATATAAAAATTCACTCAGCACTTCGTATCTGGATGTTATCTCTAAATGACAGGCTTTACGCACTGCACCATCAATCCATATTGCTAGATTTGGACGGTGTATTAATATTGATTCGTAAGATAACTTGGATAATTTTTGCGTGGTTAGGTTTTTATCTAATTTGTTTTGGTAGGGAAGTTGTGAGGCAAATATCTCATACACAATTGCACCCAAACTAAATTGGTCTGATGCTTGAGAAGCCTTACCATTCAAGATAACTTCTGGTGCAGTATAACCTTGTGTGCCTTGATTATCCATAACATCAACGGGGCTGCTTAGTTCGGCAACGCCAGCAATCCTTGTGGAGCCAAAATCAATCAGTTTGATTTGTCCAATTTCATCAATCATAATGTTTTCTGGTTTAAGGTCACAATGTAGCATCTCTTGACGGTGAAAGGCTCTCAAACCTTGGATAATTTGTTTAACAAAACTCACGACTATTTTGATATCAGGTTCTTTATTTTCATCCATCCATTGTCTGAGTGTTTGTCCTTTGATGTATTCCATCGCATAGGCTAAAAAGCTGGATTTTTCATTGCTGTTATGAATTTTCACCACATTAGGACTTTGTATTCGCTGTCCCGCCCATTGCTCATACATAAAATGTTTCAGATATTGAGGGTTATCTTCAAAATTAACTGAAGGTGTTTTTAGTGCAACCGATTGTTTGGTGTTAATATCTTTAGCCAAATACAATTGCATTTTAGGGCTTGAAATAAGGAGTGACTGTATTTCAAAACCATTAATTTTCATACCTTTATCTAGGTCTGGTGGCACAGGTCTCTCAGTGAGCTCATCAAAAGCCTCGCCTATATTCTTCTCTGGTAGTTGCTCAATCTTCACAATCATTGCTGAGATGTTGTCGCTACTATCTGCATTTAGTGCCTTGTCAACAATATCACTTGCTGTTGATGCTGCGCTCATTAAATTTTGCAACGAAGTATCATTCAAATAATCATGCACACCATCTGTTGTCATCAAAAATTGATCATTAACTTCAAGGTTAAAAGTTTGATAATCAACATTCACTTTAAGATCAAACCCCATGGCTCTTGATAGGTAAGTTTTTTCTTTATTTAGGCTTAAAACATGGTCCTTTGTTAGTTGTGTCAATACCCCTTGTCGATAACGATAAATTCTGGAATCACCCACATGAAAAATATGTGCAGTATTGGATTTAATGATGATCACACTCAATGTAGATAGCATTGATGAGATTTCATCGTTGCGTATTGATTGAGAATACAACCAATTATTCAGTGCTGAAATAACTTTTGTTGCACAGTGCTCTACCCGCCAAGAATCTGGCGTGGAATAATAATCACTAAGAAAACTATTAACGCAACAACTACTTGCCTCAGCCGCTCGCTCACACGCACTTACGCCATCAGCAATAACACTGGTAATACCCTTGTATTCTAAGGCTTGTTTGTCAGGTATGTGATAAGCACAAGCATCCTGATTCTCAGGTTTGGTGCCTGCAATAGAATGTGAGGTTATGCTAACTTTAAGTTGCTTCATATTTAGGGGTTTACTGAGTTAATGTTAAGATATTTAGTTAAGTTTGATGATTTCAACCGTGCCGTCATCTAGTATTTCGGTCATATGACCTTTTGGCTCTTCCAAAAATACTATAATTAACACCAATACAATTGCACTAACTACGCCAATTAACATAAAGAATTGGTCGTAGCCTACCAAAGAATTGACCGTTAAAAACATAACTGCACCTACATTGCCAAAAGCACCAACCATGCCAGCAATTTGCCCTGTCAATCGTCTTTGGATAAGTGGCACCATAGCGAATACTGCTCCTGATCCTGCTTTAGAGAATATGCCACCAGCAATTGTTAGTAATACCACTAAATAAATTGACCAACTTTTATCAACATTACCTAAGGCTATAAAACTCAAACTAACGCCAAAGAAAACAATCATTAAAGTTAGTTTTCTGCCGTATTTATCACTTAAATAACCACCCCCTGGCCGAGCGAATAAGTTGATAAATGGATAGATGCCCGCTAATAGTGCAGCGGTAATCTTAGGCAACTCAAACCAATCAACATAAAACATTGCCAATATAGAGATAACAGCCAATTCAGTACCAAAAGTAACCAAGTATGCCCAATCAAGAATGGCAACTTGCTTAAATTTATATTGATGCTGCCTTGGCACGCCTTGCCTTAAATGTTGGGCGTTAATATGCCATGTTTTAAAGACTTGCAATACAAATATTACAGTCAATACACCGTACACAATATATTCTATTGTTGATGAAATCATTGCCATATTAGCAGGTGACAATTTCCATGTGAGTAATGATAAAGCCAAATATAGAGGGATATTCATTACAATATAGAGCGCCAAGTCTGAATAACTACTCACTTCCATAGCGCCTGATTTTTTTGGCTTGAAATAAGTAGAACCCTTAGGCGTGTTGCTAACATTGAAATAATAAAAAACACCATACAATATTGCCAAAACACTCGCAATGGTGATGGCGTAACGCCAGCCATTAACATCACTAAAACTACTGGCAATAAAAGGTAGGCAGAACGCTGCTCCCGCAGAACCAAAATTGCCCCAACCGCCGTAAATTCCTTGTGCAGTACCGGTTTGTTTGGCTGGAAACCATTCGGATATCATGCGAATACCCACCACAAAACCGGCACCAATAAAGCCTGAAAAAAATCTGAACAGTGCCAGTTGTTCATATGATTGCATCCAACTAAATGCAATTGAGATTAAGCCGCCTAACATTAATATGGCTGAAAATAGTATTTTAGGACCTAACTTATCAACCAACATTCCCACAATAATTCTTGCTGGAATAGTCATTGCCACATTAAGAATAAGCAATACCTTTGCTTGTTGCTCAGTGAGTGACAAAGCCTCTTGGATGAAAGGCATCATTGGTCCAAGGCTCAGCCACACTACAAAGGTCATAAAAAAAGCAAACCAAGTCAGATGTAGAATCCGATATTTACCCTTAAATGAAAATAGATTTAATTTATCTTCCATAATAGCATCCTTAAATTAAGCTGATTTTCTGTGGTCTGTTGTTTTCCATGGATTGGCAATGGTCTTAGGTAATGCGTTTGCCCATTGCTTAATTTTTTCTGCTGTGTCTAGTTTTGATTGAATATAATCCAAACCAACGCGTTCTTCAAAGTGCATAACACGCTCAAGATAATTGCCTTCTGTGCGATATAACTGTACAAAAGCCTTAAGGTATTCAATCACTTCCTCTTCAGTTTCAAAGAAACGGTCTTTTAAACAAGCTTTTGTTCTGATACCACAAGCACCAGCTACATGAATTTCATAACCTTTTTCGGTGCAAATCACCCCAAAATCTTTAATCGTTGCTTCAGCGCAATTGCGCGGACAACCACTCACACCCATCTTGAACTTATGTGGCATAAAGTGTGACCAAACCGCATCTTCCATCTTCACTGATAAGCCCATTGAATCCTGTGTTCCCATCATACAATGATCTGTGCCAACACAAGATTTACAGGTTCTGGTGGCTTTGCCATACGCATACCCTGATTCCATGCCTGCCGCTGCAATTTCATCCCACATATCGTTCAAATTTTCCTCAGGAATACCTAATAAATCAATGCGCTGTCCTCCTGTTACTTTAACCGTTGGCACTTCATATTTCACGGCAATCTCTGCTAACGATTTAAGTTCTGCTGGTGTTGTCAACCCACCCTGCATTTGTGGCACAATAGAGTAAGTACCATCTCTTTGTTTGTTAGCATGCATCCTTTCATTGTGTGGACGCTCTGCATCGTTATGCACATACGCATCGTTAAACTGCGACGATAAATAATAGTTAATTGCCGGACCACAGGTCTCACAAGTGCTCGTGAATTCTAATGCACAGCGTACTTCATCAATGGTTTTAACCGTATTCAGCGCCCTCACATATTCACGCACTTCTGCAGTTGAATGACTACTACAACCACACAGTGTTTCCTTGATTACTAATTCTGCACCCGATACAAAACTAAAAATTTGCTTGGCTACCGATTCACAGCCACCACACCCTGTGGCACAACCTGTGTCTGCTTGCATTGCCTCAAAGGTGTTACAACCATTAGCCACTGAAGTGATAATATCACCCTTAGTTACCCCCACACAACCACAGACTTGTTCATCGTCTGTCATTTTTTCAACACCCGATGCACCGGCACTAGACTCGTCAATACCAATATCACCAAATAATAAAGTTTTACGAATATCGGTAATATCTGTTTCTTTCTTAATTAAATCAAAGTAAAAAAGCCCATCTGTGGAATCACCAAACAATACCGCACCGACTAACTTGTTGTTACGGATAGAAAGTCGTTTCCGTGTATTTAATGCATGATCTTTAGAACACATAATTTCATCCTCATCGTTGTCAAACTCACCTGCTGAGAAAACATCAACCCCTGAAATTTTGAGCTTGGTAGAGATATCCGATCCTGTGTACATATGATGACTAATCTCACATACTTGTTCAGCACATACACGCGCTTGCTCAAATAGTGGTGCGACTAATCCATAAGTGGTACCTCGGTGTTTAATACACTCCCCTACTGAATAAATAACAGGGTCTGAGGTCATCATGGTATCGTTTACAATAATACCTCGGTCGGTGTGTAAGCCAATTTTTTTAGCTAAAGCATCATTAGGTACGATACCAACCGACATAACGACCATATCTGTTTCCAATGTCGTTCCATCTTCGAATTCTAACGACGCCACTTTATCTTTGCCAATAATTTTGCTGGTTATTGCCCCCAATTTAAAACTAATGTTTTTTTGCTCTAGCACTTTTTGTAATAAATGTCCAGATGAAGCATCTAATTGCATATTCATAATGGAATCCATATTGCCAATAACGGTTACTTTAAAACCTAATTCATTCAACCCATTGGCCGCCTCAAGTCCCAGCAAACCCGTGCCAATAACAGCCACTTTTTTAGATTTTCCAGCCTCTGACTGCATATATTCAACATCATAAATATCTCTAAATGAAACCACGCCTTTTAATTCCTTACCAGGTAATGGCAGAATAAATGGCGTTGAACCCGTGCAGAGCACTAAACGGTCATAATCCAGCGACTCAGAGTCGGTTTTACCAACTTTTGTTACTGATACAGTTTTGGCTTTTCTATCAATAGCGGTTACTTCAAAACCAGGCTTAAAAATAAGATTATTTTGTGCGAAATAAGCCTCATCATGCGTTCTGATTTCATCAAAACCTTTTTCACCAGCTAAAACGGGGGAAAGCATAATTCTGTTATAGGGTAATACTGTTTCCGCACCGATAATAGTGATCTTATACATAAGCGGGTCTATTTTTAAAACTTCGTCTACCACTTTCATAGCGCTCATTCCTGAACCAACTATAACCAATTTTTTCATAATATTTCCTTTTATTTATTTACACAATTTATGCTTTAAACATAAAAAAAGCCAGTTAGAAAAATGTGCACATGACATTTTCTAACTGGCTTCAATGCTCTATGGTTAAATTCAACTTTGAATTGACCAAAAAAAACGCTTATCGTATTTCATTAAAATAGAAACCCAGATAAACGTCAATGTTTTTTTTGTTGCCCATCATTGGGTAACTTGATGCAAATTATACCAAAAATACAACCGTTGTGTCTATCATTATTTTAGAATTAATAGAGACCTTTGCATAAATAGGAATGATTAGCAAAATCCAATTTTTGCCCAATGGGTGATTTTTTTAAACCTTGTCCTAGCAGGGCTAAGGCTGGGTTTAAAAAATCGCCAAGTG
>NZ_FQTR01000012.1 GCF_900128535.1 bacterium endosymbiont of Bathymodiolus sp. 5 South
TCATCCAAAATATTGGATAATTTACACCTGTTTTGTCAAATTCAGAGAAAATGCCTGTGTTTTGCTGAAGGCAGGGTTTGAATGGGGTGCATTTTTTTGGTTTTGATTGTGGGTTGGTTTGGGTGGTTCTATTTTTGGATTTGGGAGTATCGAAAGAGTCTGATTTTTTATTAGACACGCCTCCTAAATAATCAAGGCTTGCTTTTAGAATATTTTGAGCCTCGAAAAAATAAATTTCATTAACACTGTAGGTTTTATCTTTATCTAATTTTAGACCTGACAAATCGCCCCCATAAGTAGCATCGGCAATTTTGGTTTTGTCATTCATTAATTAATGTAGTTAAAAGATTAAAAATTAGACTAGTTGATCCACAAGCTTTTTTGGTGCTGGTGCAAAAAGCTATCTTTAGTTTGTTCTATCAATAAATTTAATTGCTCATTATCCAAACCTTGCTCTTCAAGTGATGAAGTATCTTGCACAAGAGAAACCATATACAAGGCTTTTTCTTTGGCCCTGTTTTGTTCCAGTTCATTTATACTGAGCACTTCATTGCCAGCAAAATCAAGCCCTAGTAGATGGGTGATACTTTCCATTGTAGATATTTTTACATCCTCACCTGCTAAAAAACGAGTGATGGTTCTATTCCCAAGATTTGATAATTTGGCGATATTATCAATGGTTAAGCCAATTTGTTTTTTTCTTTTTTGTACTCTTTTGAGTAAATCTAATCTAGTCATGACATGAGTTTTAATAAGTAAGTTGTTAATATTATGTCATAAGTGGCTAAAAAATAAAATTTATTTTCTAAAAAACTTCGATTTTTCAAAAGAATTAACTGTTTTTAACTTCCAAGTTATCTAAATAATCCGCATACCATTACATCATTTCCGTGCGTTTCTCTAAGTATTCAACACTGCTTCTTATTTCTATCTCTCCACCATATTTAAATAGCGCCTTATGGCGCTATTTTTTTATCTTATTAAATTTGATTGTTCTTTGATTTGCTACACAAAACTTTGTTTCAAATCAAACCCCGTACTGACGACGATAAGCTTCAATGCGCTCAATAAGTGCTTGGTCACTGCCTTGCTTTAAGTAATCAACAAGGTGTGATAAGCTAATAATACTTAATACCTGGATGCCGAAATTTTTCTCAACTTCTTGAATGGCTGAAGTGTCGCCCTTGCCTTTTTCCTGACGGTCAACCGCCACAATCACACCTTTGGCTTTAGCACCATTTGCACTGATAATATCCATCGCCTCACGAATGGCAGTACCGGCAGTAATAACATCGTCAATAATTAGAATATCGCCTACTAGCGGATGTCCGACAATATTGCCACCTTCACCGTGTGTTTTGGCTTCTTTACGATTAAAACTATAGGGTACATTTTTGTTAAAACTGTCGTTGAGTGCCATGGCAGCCGCGGTAGCTAATGGGATGCCTTTATAGGCAGGACCAAACAATACATCAAATTCTAGTTCGCTTGCTTGGATCGCTTGTGCATAAAAATTGCCTAATTTTGAAAGATGCTCACCCGTGTTAAACGCACCTGCATTAAAAAAATAGGGGCTAATGCGTCCAGATTTTAGCGTAAATTCGCCAAATTTCAGTGCGCCGATTTCTAACATAAAATCTACAAAGTCTTTTTGGTACTGTTGCATTCGTTATTCCTATAAAATTATTCCAATGAAAAGAATTATAACGACTAATGTTAATGGCATTCGCGCAGCTGAGAAAAAAGGTTTTTTTGACTGGATAAAAACCCAAGATGCAGATGTGGTTTGCCTACAAGAAATTAAGGCGCAAGAAGACCAGCTGGATGAGCTATTTTATCCAAAAGAATACCATTGCTACTACCAAAGTGCTGAGAAAAAAGGCTACTCTGGCACGGCAATTTTTAGCAAACAAGCGCCCACTCAAATCATTAAAGAGAGCCCGTGGGATGATATTAATTTTGAAGGACGATTTATTCAAGCTGACTTTAAAGATTTCTCGGTTATTTCAATTTACATACATTCAGGCAGCGCCAAACAAGAGCGCCAAGATTTAAAAATGGCATTTTTGAGCGAGCGATTCATGCCTTACTTACAAGAACTTAAAGCAAGCGGGCGCAAAGTAATTATTTGTGGTGATGTCAATATCGTGCATCAGGAAAGAGATATTAAAAACTGGAAAGCCAATCAAAAAAATTCAGGTTGTTTGCCACAGGAGCGCGCTTGGCTAGATGAATTATTCTTTGAAGTTGGCTTTATCGATGGCTTTCGTGAAGTTAACCAAGCATCACACCAATACACTTGGTGGAGTAATCGTGGACAATCATGGGCAAATAATGTCGGCTGGCGTATTGATTATCAAATCCTCACACCGAATCTCAAAGGTGCAGTTAAAAGCGCCAGTATTTATAAAGATGAACGCTTTTCTGACCATGCGCCACTTATTATGGATTATCAATTATGAAAAAAATTATAGTCATATTGTTACTTTTCTCACATAGCGCTTTATCCTTACCAGGAGATGGGAAGCTTGTGGCTACTCCTTATATAAAAGGCACTATTTACAATCAGATGGGGGCGTATCAAGAGGCTGTTAGTGTTTTTAAAGAAGTTTTAAATGCTGAGCCCAATAATGACAAGGCATACTATCAAATGGGTGTCTCTTATTTGGCACTTAGACAACAAGATAAAGCCATTAATGCTTTTGAAAAATCTATTGAAATTAATCCTAAAAATCCCAATCCTTATCTCTATATTAGCGTAATTTATCTTGAGAAAAAACAATACAAAAAAACCTTAAAGCTGTATCAACGCGCCAACAAAATCATACCTAATAATCGGGATTTTTATTATAATATTGGTGTCATTCAGGAAACACTTGGCAAAAATACCAAAGCAGTTGAAGCCTACAAAAAATCTATTGAAATTAAACCAAAATTTGATTCATATTACCGAATAGGCATTGTTTACAGTAAGTTAAAACAATATCAAAAATCCCTTGATGCCTACCAGAAGGCTACTAATATCAATAATTTAATTGCCGAAGTTTATTTTAGAATAGGGCGTACTTACGAAATCATGGCGCAATACCAAAAAGCTATTGACTCTTATCAAATAGCAGTAAGTCTTGATCAAAAAAATCCTATTACTTATGAGGCGTTAGGTTTTAGTTATTACGACTTAAAACAATATAAAAAAGCACTTTCCGCTTTTCAAAAAGTACTTAAAATCAAACCAAAAGACTATATGACTTATCAAACAATTGCTCACATCTACAATAAGTTGGAGCAATATAAAAACGCAATCAGTGCGCTTCAAAAAGTAATTAAAATCAAACCTGATGAATATGTCTCTTACCATGACATAGCGTATGCTTACTTCACACTGAAACAATATAAAAAAGCGCTTAAAATCCTCAAACAACTTATTAAGTTAGATCCTAATAATCAACAAGAAACCTTTAATGAAATGGGTGTTATGTATGGCAGGATAAATCAATATAATAAGGCTAAAATATATTATCAAAAATCCATTGAAAAATCGTCTAAAACAAATTACGACCCTTATCTTAATCTATTTGAAATATCATTAATTACAAAAAAACCCTTCGAAAAATATTTAGCAACAGAATTCAAACAATTGTTTAAAAATAACAAAACAGCCATGATGCAATATGCATCACTGTTAATACTTAAACTGATTGATACTAAAAACTACAATCAAGAAAAAATAGAGGCACTTTTGTCTGATTTTAGGCGCAAGTATGCAGGACTGTCTTTTGTTGGTTGGCATTGGGGTCTTTTAGAAAAATGGATTAACACTAAAGCCGATAACAAGCAAGCCTTACAATCAGCAGTCACATTTTTTAAAAAATTTGACAATGACTAATTTACGAAAAATCCAAAGTTTTGTAAAACGCTCTGGCAGATTAACCCCTGCACAAGAAAAAGGATTAACTGAGTTGTGGGATGATTATGCGATTGAACCACAAGGCGTGTTAGACTTTGCTAAGATTTTTAGTAATACTCATGATGTGGTATTAGAGATTGGTTTTGGCAATGGCGATACGCTGGTAGAAATGGCACAGGCAAACCCAGCATTAAATTATGTAGGCATTGAGGTCTATGAGGCAGGGATTGGGCGCTTGATTAATAGCGCACATATCAAACAACTAAATAATTTGAAAGTGATGAGGGGTGACGCAGTTGAGTTTTTAAGTGATAATATTGCCGATAATTCTTTGGCTAGATTTCAGTTGTTTTTTCCTGACCCTTGGCATAAGAAAAAACACCATAAACGCCGAATTGTGCAACAAGATTTTTTGAATTTACTTGCTAAAAAATTAAAAATTGGTAGTGTTTGCCACATGGCAACGGATTGGCAAGACTATGCGCAACAAATGATGGAAATGTTAGAGACAAATAAAAACTTTAAAAACACACAAAGCGCCCATATATACACTCCAAGACCTGAGTTTCGTCCTTTGAGCAAGTTTGAAAAACGCGGCAATAGATTAGGGCACGGCATTTGGGATTTAATTTTTACTCATAGGTAACTAATATGCTATTTCCAATTTTTGTTATTGCAACACTTGCAGAATTATATGTGCTGATGACAATCGGCAGCTCAATTGGCGCAGGTAACACGATTTTACTGGTTGTTATCACGGCATTTATCGGTTCTTACTTATTAAAACAACAAGGACTTTCTACACTAAAAAAAGTACAAATAGCGGCTGCTCAAGGAAACAACCCATCATTTGAAATGTTAGAGGGTGTGGTGATTATGGTATCGGGTATATTACTGCTAACGCCTGGATTTATCACAGATTCTATTGGTTTGTTAGGGCTAATACCTTGGAGTCGAGCATTTTTTCTGACGCATTTTTTGGAGAAAAATGCCAAGAGAGTTTTCACCACAGCGCAAACACAAAAGCCAAGAAAGCAACAAAAAACAATGAAAAACGATGACACCATTGAGGGTGAATTTTGGGAAGACTAGAGGACGCCCTTGAAACACTGGATGATTGGCTAAGTTACCAAGAAAACCTGCATACAAAAGAAATTGATTTAGGACTGGAACGCGTCCAAAAAATTTATCAAAAACTCTTCCCGCAAGGTATGCCTTTTAAAGTCATCACAGTTGCAGGGACAAACGGCAAAGGCTCAACTATTGCTTTTATTGATAACATCTATCAACAGGCAAATATCAAAGTTGCTAAGTTTACCTCGCCACATATTCTTAGATACAACGAGCGCTTTGTGATCAATGGCGTGCAAGCTAGCGATAAGAAAATATGCACAGCATTTAAAACAATTGAACAAGCGCGGGGCAATACTGCTTTAACTTATTTTGAGTTTTCTACTTTAGCTGCACTCCTTATTTTTACTAATGAGAAAGTGGATATTGCCGTGTTAGAAATCGGGCTAGGAGGGCGACTTGATTCTGTCAATGTGGTGGATAGCAATGTGGGGGTGATTACTAACATTGAGCTTGACCATATCGATTATTTGGGTAACACGCGTGAAAAAATCGGCTTGGAAAAATCTGGCATTATGCGTAAAAATATCCCCTGCATCTGTGGTGACTCAAACCCACCAAGTGCAATTGCCCAATATGCTAAGCATTGTGGTGCATTGCTAAGCTTTGTTAATACGCCTTATCTTGGTAAGATTGGCTTGTCGGGGGAGCACCAAAAAACCAATGCTGCACTTGCGATTGCAGCGGTTAATAAATTGCAATCTGTCTTCTCTGTCAATCAAAATCAACACGCTCAAGGCATTGAAAAAACCAAATTATCGGCTCGCTTCCAAGTCAAAACCATTCAGGATAAAACGGTTATATTAGATGTTGCTCACAATGCAGCGGCAGTGCAGACTTTGACTGATGAACTTAAGAAAAATAAACAACCCACTATCGCTATTTTTTCTGCATTACAGGATAAAGACATCAAATCAATGATTGATATTGTTACACCACTTATTGATGAGTGGTTACTGCCTCCTTTGCAAGTTAATCGAGCAATCGCTATGCAAGATTTAACGCAAAAATTTAGTTTATCAAGCAAAATCAAAGTCTGCAACGATATGTCATCGGCAATTCATCAAGCGTTTAACGCCAAACAAGTTAGGCGCATTGTTATCTTTGGCTCTTTTCACATTGTTGCCGATGCACTCAAAGTGCTTGAATAATGCATGATAAAATCTTGTAAAATCATCCGTAAACAATGACAAAAAAATAATAATGGAAGAAATTAGCGCAAATATTAGTGAGGTAATCGGATTGTTAGTTTGGTCTGATTGGCTAACAATGATAACCTTAATCGTCTTTATTGGACTTGGCGTTAAGCGTGGATTGGTCATAGGAGTCGTTGACTTGTTATTTTTAATAGTTGCCACCTTTGGCGCTTGGTTGTTCTATGAAAAACTCTCTCATCTGGCAATGATCAGATGGATACTAGACGCTCAACAATCACAACTTGCGTTTGCTTTTGGTATTATTTTTGTTGCTGTTTTGGCGGTTAAAAAAACAATGTATCAGTTAATCAACATTCCATCAAGCATTAACCCTTGTACACTCAACAAAACCTTTGCTTTATTGACACTTTTCACGCTCAACTTATTTGTCAGTTGGCACTACACCAACTCTCTTAACAGTTTTGAACTAATAGCGCACTTTGTTAGTAACACTGCACTGCAAGTTGAACTGTCATTTATGCTCGTATTCGTCACCATTGCTGGCGTTGCCTTACTCTTAAAACATACCTTTAATATTTCAATCAACTCACATGAGCCTTGTGCTTTAGAATCATTTTTTAGAACCCTTTTAAAGGGCTTACATAGCATTAGTGCTGCATTTAATATGTGTGAGGCTAACACCCCGATGAGAAAAACAGGAGGCGCTGTTATTGGGCTGATTAAAGGTTTTGTATTCATTGTTATGCTCGTTTTGGTATTGCAAAATGTTGACTTTATATCAAAACAAGTTTTTTGGACTGAGTCTCAAAGTCTGTTTAAAGTCTTGCAAGATATAACTGCAAACATTAAAGTTGAATTAGCAGACTATTTATTATTTATCAAAAAATATTAAGGAATAACTTATGTGCGGTATTGTTGGAATCTTATCTACCACTAAAAAAGACACAGCAATTTATATTTATGATGCGCTAACCATCCTACAACACCGTGGGCAAGATGCCGCTGGTATTGTTACCTCTCACAAAGGTCGTTTTTATATGCGTAAGTCAAATGGCTTAGTTAGAAACGCTTTTAGATCCAAACATATGGCTGGACTGTTAGGTGATATGGGTATTGGTCATGTGCGCTACCCAACTGCAGGCAGCTCTTCTGGTGCGGAAGCGCAACCTTTTTATGTAAATTCACCTTACGGCATTGCATTTGCACATAACGGCAATCTTACCAATACTAAAAAACTAGAACAAGAATTATTTGAACAAGACTTGCGTCATATCAACACCAATTCTGATTCTGAAATCCTACTCAATGTATTTGCTGGTGAACTGGGAAAATTAGAAAAACAACGCATTAATGAAAAGGATATTTTTACCTCAATTACTCAAGTGCACAAGCGTGTGCGTGGTGCTTATGCAGCAGTTGGCATGATTCCAGGTTACGGTATTTTTGGCTTTCGTGACCCAAATGGCATTCGTCCACTTATTTTAGGAAAACGCACCACAAATGGGGGCACTAAATACATGCTTGCTTCAGAGAGTGTCGCACTCACCGCATTGGGTTATGAAATCACTCGAGATATTACACCTGGTGAAGCCATTGTTATTGATAGACAGGGTAATATTTTTACACAACAATGCGCAAGCGCAAGTAAGTATTCACCTTGTATCTTTGAATTTGTATACTTTGCCCGTCCAGACTCAGTGATTGACAATATTTCAGTCTATAAATCGCGCCTGAGAATGGGTGAAAAATTAGCAGCAAAAATCCAACAAGAGTGGTCTAATGAAAAAATTGATGTCGTTATCCCAATCCCTGATACTTCAAGAGTGTCGGCGCTACAATTAGCACAAAAACTCAAAGTGAAATACTCCGAAGGTTTGATTAAGAATCGCTATATTGCACGCACTTTTATTATGCCTGGACAAAAACAGAGAAAAAAATCTGTGCGCCAAAAATTAAGCACTATTGAACTTGAATTTAAAGGTAAAAATGTTCTATTGGTTGATGATTCTATCGTGCGCGGCACCACCAGTCAGCAAATTGTGCAAATGGCGCGTGATGCTGGTGCTAAAAAAGTATTTTTTGCCTCGGCTGCTCCTGCAGTGCGTTACCCCAATGTTTACGGCATTGATATGGCAAGCAATAAAGAATTTATTGCACACAATAAAAACACTGATGAAGTTTGCCAAGCCATTGGTGCTGACAAACTTATTTATCAAAATTTAGACGACTTACTTTGGTGTGTACAGCAAGGAAATGCAAACATCACAGAATTTGACTGTTCTTGTTTTAACGGCAAATATGTCACCGGCGATATTGACAAAAACTATTTACAAGACATTGAAGATTTACGCTCTGATGATGCTAAACAACAAAATGACACCAATGCAAGTTCAGAATTAATCTGTAATGATGTAGAATAGGCACTATTTTGACGATTACTACCTAGCATGAAAGACCTGCAATTTGATACTAAAGCCATCCGCGAAGGCTATCAAGCCACTAACGAACAAGAGCACTCTGAAGCTATTTTTCTAACTTCCAGTTTTAAATTTGACTCTGCAGAACAAGCAGCAGCTCGCTTTTCTAAAGAAGAGCCTGGTAACATCTATGCGCGTTTTACCAACCCTACGGTGGATGCTTTTGAAAGAAAATTAGCCGCACTTGAGGGTGCGCAAGCCTGCGTAGCAACTGCATCTGGCATGGCAGCGATTTTTGCCACGATTATGGCATTGGTTAAATCAGGCGACCATATTGTAGCTTCACGCAATATGTTTGGCACCTCGATTGTGATGCTCAATACCATTGTTAGCAAGTTTGATATTGCTATTAGTTATGTTGATTTAAGTGACTTATCGCAGTGGGAATCATCGATTAAAAGCAATACAAGGTTGTTTTTATTAGAAACGCCTTCTAATCCGTTGGGTGAGGTGGTTGATATTGCTGCATTGAGTAAAATCAGCCAAACCCATGATATTTTACTGGCCGTGGATAATGCGATTTTATCGCCGGCACTACAAACGCCCATCAAATTAGGTACTGATATTGTCATCCACTCAGCAACAAAATATATTGATGGGCAAGGGCGCTGTCTAGCAGGTGCAGTATTAGGCAGTGAAAAAATTATTGAGCAAGTGGCTAGTTTTACTCGTGCAACAGGACCTAGCCTAAGCGCCTTTAATGCATGGATTGTGTTAAAAGGTTTGGACACGCTTAGCCTTAGAATGAACGCACACTGTGAGAATGCACTCAAAGTTGCAACTTGGCTAGAAAACCAACCACAAGTAGCAAAAGTGCACTATTTAGGTTTGAACTCTCATCCACATCACTCGCTTGCAAAAACACAACAATCAGGGTTTGGTGGCATCGTATCATTTGAAGTTAAGGGCGGGAAAGCAGCAGCATTCAAACTGATTAACGCCGTAGAAATATTCTCTATTACTGCCAATTTAGGTGATACAAAATCTACCATTACCCACCCAGCAACCACCACACACGGTCGCCTAAGTGATGAAGAAAAAACCAATGCCAATATTGCTGATGGACTCGTCCGCCTTTCGATAGGACTAGAAGACCCTGATGATTTAATAGCAGATATAAAAATCTAATCTAAATCAGGTATAATTCTCAAAAAATATTTGACAAACAAAAAACTATGCAAAACTCTTTTTCTTACGAAGAACTCATCAAATGCGGTAACGGCGAATTGTTCGGCTCCGGCAATGCACAATTACCTCAGCCACCAATGCTGATGTTTGACCGTATCACTCATATTTCAAATGAAGGTGGAGAATACGGCAAAGGTGAAATTGTTGCAGAGTTAGACATTAATCCTGATTTATGGTTTTTTAAATGTCATTTTAATGACGATCCTGTGATGCCAGGTTGTTTAGGTATTGATGCTATGTGGCAACTGGTTGGCTTTTATTTAGGCTGGTTAGGTGGTCCTGGTCGTGGTCGTGCCTTAGGTTCAGGTAATATTAAATTTACAGGTCAAGTATTGCCAAGCGCTAAGAAAGTAACTTACAGAATTAATTTATCTCGCGTAATTGCGCGAAAATTGTATATGGGCGTTGCCGACGCAACAATGGCAGTTGATGGTGAAGTTATCTACGAGGCCACCAATTTAAAAGTGGGTTTATTCACTGATACTAGCAAAATGTAATGAACAGAGTTGTTGTCACAGGAATGGGGATTGTTTCTAGTTTGGGCGCAAATTGTGCAGAAGTGTTATCCTCTTTAAAAACTGCAAAATCAGGCATTAAATTTAATGAAACTCAGGCGGCTATGGGGCTTCGTTCGCATGTATCTGGTACTGTCGCTGAGATAGATCCTGACGAAATCATTGATAGAAAAATGAAACGCTTCATGGCAGATGCCGCTATCTATAATGCTGTTGCATTAGATGAGGCCATCAAGCAATCTGGGTTAACTGAAGCACAAGTCTCTGACCCACGCACAGGGCTTATTATGGGTTCTGGTGGCGCCAGTAATCAAAATGTCGTGGAAGCTGCAGATATCTTAAGAGAAAAAGGCATTAAGCGTGTTGGCCCTTACCGTGTGCCGCGTACCATGGGCTCAACGACTTCTGCTTGTTTGTCTACTCTGTTCAAAATCAAAGGTATTAATTACTCAATCAGTTCTGCCTGTTCAACCAGCGCACATTGTATTGGCAATGCGATGGAACAAATTCAGCTGGGTAAGCAAGATGTGGTGTTTGCTGGTGGCGGTGAAGAGCTAAATTGGTCACTGACCATGCTATTTGATGCCATGGGTGCATTGTCTTCTAAATACAATGAAAGCCCTACGCAAGCCTCTCGTGCCTTTGATGCAGACCGCGATGGTTTTGTCATTTCTGGTGGTGGTGGCGCATTGGTTTTAGAATCTTTAGAACATGCTCAAACTCGTGGGGCAACGATTCTTGCCGAATTAACGGGTTATGGTGCAACTTCAGATGGTCATGATATGGTTGCACCATCAGGCGAAGGCGCTAAACGCTGTATGGAGCTCGCTATTTCAACCGTTGATGGACCAATTGACTATATCAATGCACATGGCACTTCAACCCCTGTGGGCGACGCCAAGGAGCTTGGCGCTATTAAAGCAGTATTTGGTGATAATATCCCAAACATTGGTTCAACTAAGTCACTCTCAGGTCATGCATTGGGTGCAGCTGGCGTGAATGAATCAATTTACTCATTACTTATGCTACAAAATGATTTTATGGCAGAATCTATCAATATCAATACTTTGGATGAAGCAGCAGAAGGCATGCCAATTGTTCAAACAACAACCAAACAAACGCTTAATCGCGTGATGTCAAACAGTTTTGGTTTTGGTGGTACTAACGCTTGTTTAGTATTTGAAAAGTTTAAGAAATAAGCTTTAAGGGCGATTGTCAATCGCTTGTTCTTCTTTCTCCGAAGGTAGCAAATCTTGCTTGCTAATGCCAAGCGCTAAAATCATTGAACTTGCCACATAAATTGATGAATAAGTACCCACCACCACACCGATTAACAATGCTAGGGCAAAACTGTGAATAACCTCACCACCTAAGAAGAACAATGCCAACAACACCAATAGCGTTGTGATTGAAGTCATGAGTGTTCTAGAAAGTGTTTGATTAAGTGCGCCGTTGATAATTTTTACAGGATCTGTATGTCGAGTTGATAAAAAGTTCTCACGAATACGGTCAAACACAACAATGGTGTCATTCAACGAATAGCCAATCACCGCTAAAATTGCAGCCAATACCGTTAAATCAAATTCTATTTGCAAGAGTGAGAATATACCCAAGGTAATAATGACATCATGAATAAGCGCTGCAATCGAGCCTAGGGCAAAACGATATTCAAAACGAAACGCGACATAAATCAAGATACCAATAAGCGCATACAGCATTGCCAAACCACCGTCATTGGTTAACTCTTCACCCACTTTAGGACCAACAAATTCCACACGACGAATATCCACATCATCACCTAACAAATAAATAATCTTAGAGCTAAGTTTTGCACTGGAAATAGATTGTGGCTCAAGACGAATGAGAATTTCTTTGGTTGAGCCAAAATATTGTACATTAACCCCTTTAAACTTTGCTTCACTAAGTGTGGCTCTCACATCAGCCAAATCAACATCTCTTTGATAGCCCACTTCAAGCAAAGTACCGCCAGTGAAATCAATACCAAATTTTAAGCCATTGATCGACAGTGAAAATATTGAGACAACAATCAACAGTAATGAAAAAATAATCGCATAAATGCGTTTACCGACAAAATCAATTTTAGGAACATTTAACGCTTTCATATTGACAACTCCTTAGTTTTTTTACCGCCATAAATTTTATTAATAATGGCTCTGGAAACAATAATCGCTGTAAACATTGAGGTGATAATACCAATCGACAAGGTGATGGCAAAACCCTTAATTGGACCGGTGCCAAAACCAAACAATACTAGTGCTGCAATCAATGTGGTAATATTTGCATCTGCAATGGTTAAAATAGCCTTGTCATAACCGCTTGAAATGGCTTCTTGAATATTGCTATTTAAGCCTAATTCTTCCTTGATACGCTCAAAAATAAGCACATTAGCATCCACCGCCATACCCACAGTCAGCACGATGCCCGCAATACCTGGCAAAGTCAAGGTAGCCTGCAATAGGGAAAGTGCTGCAACAATCATAACCAAATTAAATGTCAAGGCAATATTGGCTACCAATCCAAATACACGATAACGCATGACCATAAATATTAACACCAACATAAACCCAACAATAACACTCAGAACGCCTTTTGCAATATTGTCTGCGCCTAAGCTTGGACCAATAGTACGCTCTTCAATAATCTCAATAGGGGCTGAAAGCGAACCTGCTCTGAGTAATAATGACAAATTACGCGCCGCTCTACCGCTATCAATACCCGTAATTTGGAAGCGTGATGAGAATGTACCCTGAATAGTGGCAGCGTTAATGATATCTTTGGTAGTGGTGCGTTTTTTAATAGTCTTGCCATTTTTGGTGATGGTTTCTACCTTGTTTTCGATAAACACTACCGCCATACGATGGTGCAAATATTTTTTAGTGGTGTCTAACATTGCACGACCGCCAATACTGTCCAAAGTGATGTTCACCATTGGCGTGCTACTCTCTTGATCAACGCCCGAAGCTGCACCAGTAATATTTTCACCGGTAGCAATTACTCTATTTTTTAACAATAAAGGCCTGCCATCTTTGAAGTAATAAAGCTTTGAGCCAATTGGCACTCTACCTGATCGAATGGCGGTTTGTGGATCGTTCTTCTCGTCCACCATTCTAAACTCCAAAGTAGCTACTGCCCCTAAAATTTCTTTGGCTCTTGCGGTATCTTGCACCCCTGGCAACTGCACCACAATACGCTCTAAACCTTGTTGTTGAATAATGGGCTCTGCCACGCCTAACTCATTAACACGATTTCTCAGTGTGGTAATGTTTTGCTTTAACGCATTTTTTTTGGCATCTCTTTTGGCGCTATCACTAATAACAAGGTGAATGGACAACTCATCTTTATTGTTGCTCTCTAGCACAACTAAATCGCTCAATTCTGAACTAATAATTTTTAATGCCCTGTCCTTTGAATCGGCAGTTTTAAGGCGAATAACGATACGCTCATCTTCTTTCTTAATACTCTTGTATAGGCGCTCAGCACGCAACAGTGTACGCAACTCGTTATAGTGCTTATCAATCGACACTGCCATTACCGCATGCATATCTACTTCTAATAAAAAATGCACACCACCGCGTAAATCCAAACCAAGCGACATTGCCTTACCGCCTAAATTAGACAACCATAATGGCACTGAAGGCGCAAGATTAAGTGCCACGACATAGTTACGCCCTAACGCTGTTTTTAGCGTATCTTTGGCAGACAGTTGGCTGGCATTATCATCAAAACGCACCAGAATACGGCGGTTTGATAAAGCAGCTGATTTGTAATTAACACCTTTACTTTTTAGCGTGTCAGTGATTTTATCTAAATCAGATTTAGCAATAAGCTTGTCGCCAGCACTTGACACTTGCACTGCCAAATCTGAGCCAAAAATATTTGGCAAGGCGTATAAAACAGAAAGTAATAAGAAGAAGGCAATTAATGCATTCTTCAAGCTAGAATATTGATTCATATTAGAGTATCCTTAAGATTTAGTGCTACCTTTAGGCATCTTTTGATTAATGCCTTGCTTTTGCACCTTAACTACCACACCACTAGCAATTTCAACCGTAGCAAAAGATTCATCAACCGACTTTACTGTGCCAACTATACCGCCATTGGTTACAATTTCGTCACCGGCCTTTAATGCACCTAATAATGCCTTATGGGCTTTTGCGCGTTTTTGCTGTGGTCTAATAAGTAAAAAATACATAACCACAAACAAAAGCACCAGTGGTATTAATTGACTCAAAGCAGATGGGTCTGCATTAATGCCTTCGGCAGCGTATGCGGGTGATATGATTAAGTCTAATAAGTTCATTTTTTCTCCTAAAGTCAGTTATTTAATAATGGTACTGCCGCCCATGTATTTGTGCAACACATCGGGTATTTTAATACTTTTGTCAGCCTGCTGGTGATTTTCTAACACCGCAACCAAAGTTCTACCTACTGCCAAACCTGAACCATTCAAAGTATGGAGTAGTTCCGACTTGTTGGTTTCTGGATTTTTCCATCTTAACTGTAAACGACGTGCCTGAAAAGCTTCAAAACAAGAACAAGAGGAAATCTCTCTATAAGCGTTTTGTCCTGGCAACCATACTTCTAAATCATAAGTTTTAGCCGCTGAAAAACCCAAGTCACCGGCACACAAATTAACCTTGCGGTAGGGTAGTTCTAATGCTTGCAAAATACCTTCAGCATGACCAGTAAGCTCTTCTAATGCCTGATAAGAATCCTGTGCTTTAACAACTTGTACCATTTCTACTTTTTCAAACTGATGCTGACGAATCAAACCACGCGTATCGCGACCATAAGCACCCGCCTCAGAGCGAAAACTTGGCGTGTGACCGACAAATTTAATTGGCAATTCACTCTCTTTGACTATTCTGTCACGCATGATGTTGGTGATTGGCACCTCACCTGTGGGTATCAAGTACAAAGATTTTGCCTCACCCTCTTCGCCATGCAAACTGGTTTTAAACAAATCTGCTTCAAACTTAGGCAACTGCCCTGTGCCAGTTAATGACTGCGCATTGACTAAATAAGGCACATAAGCCTCGGTATAACCATTGTTCTTAGTGTGATGGTCCAACATAAACTGGGTTAAAGCCCTGTGCAATCTTGCAATTTTTCCCGTCATTACGCAAAATCTACTGCCAGCAATCTTGGCAGCCGTTTCAAAATCTAAGCCGTACAACGCACCCAAATCAACATGGTCTTTTACTTCAAAATCATACTGACCTGGCTCACCCCATTTTGACACTTCAACATTATCCTCTTCAGAGTTTCCTGCTGGCACTGACTCATGTGGAATATTTGGCAACCCCATAACAATTGTGTCAATCTCTGCTTGAATACCTTGCAACTCGGTTTTTGCTGCATCAAGCTTATCACCTAAGTCAGCAACTGCATTTAATAATGGTTTGATATCTTCACCAACTGCCTTCGCTTTACCAATCGATTTTGATTGTGTGTTGCGACAATTTTGTAATTCTTGTGTTTCAATCTGATTCTTTTTACGCCTGTCTTCTAAAGCAGACAATGCGCTAGCATCAAAAGAGAAGTTGCGCTTCTTGAGTGCCACTTCAATTACTTTAATATCATTTCTTAATTGCTTTTTACTTAACATAAGTATATAATAGTTCTCTTATATAGATTGAATACCCTGCGCAAGGTGTGTTCACTTACAAATCATTTAAGGAATTATACTATGTTCAACTCATTCTCAGGCAAAGATGCTTGTAAACTTTTAGCTGATGGTGCTCAATTAGTTGATGTACGCTCAAGCTCTGAATTTTCTCAAGGCGCACTGCCAAACGCAATCAATTTGCCCCTACAATCTATCATGAATGCGAAGAACATTCTTAATCAAGATACGGCTATTGTTTTGTATTGTGTCACAGGCGCTCGCTCCTCAACTGCTAAAAATTATTTAGTGCAAATGGGTTTTAATGATGTGAATGATCTAGGTTCTTTTCGCAACTACAACTGTGAATGAGCAACTAGACTTTGTTGTTTGTCTAAAGCCATAGACTTATACGGTAAACTGTTTGTATGCGTGTAAAGAGCAAATGGCACAAAACCCAAGTTAAAACCATTGAAGATATCGGTGGCGCAATGGCGTTCATTTGTTGGCGCATTACCAAAAACCATCTTGAGGATTTAATCAATGAAGGCTTTGTCATTGAAAAAGAACAAGTCTTTGATGTAATTGCTGAATATTTATGCTTTCTTATTCAATCCATCGACCGCCTTGTATTTAAAACACTCAGCAACGAACAACGACAAGAACTGATTCACAAATTAGCAAAACAATCTGCTTTTTATTATCAAGAAAACAAAACCGAGCGCATCGGTGAAGGCAACCATTGGAAAGTATTTATCAATACTTACAATCAACGCTCGCAAGATTATTCAGACTACGGCTTTATCGGCAATGAACCCGACTACCGCTTTTTAAGATACTTTGGTGAAAAAATCAAACTCGCCATGACCGATGTTGATTCAAGCTGGATTGTGCAACAAATGGTTGAAATCCAAGCACCAAAAGCCTTTAAAAAAATCGCTCAAAGTGTTGATGACCTAGTATCTGTTGATAAAATCATTTCTAAAGAAGAGAAAGCCAAGCAAAAAAAAGAAAAAGTCCCTCGCTCTAAACGCGAATCAACACGCAAAGATTTGCAATACAAGAATAAATCCTCAAGCGATCACATTGTTTAAAAACAATAAATATTGATTGGAAGAATTTTAACTTCTTTATCTATCTTTATTGTTGCCGTGGTTTTTTTATCTAGTTAAATCAATAGCTTCTTCAACATTATCAAACCCATCAATTATTGCCATAATTTTTAATAATTAAAAAACAATAGATAAAAAAATACCCCAACACTTATAAAGTATTGAGGTATTTTGTGGCATTTTTGAAATTTCACAATGCAGATTATAAGAAGTTTAGTAAAACTAAACGACTGTAAATCTAACACCGTAAAAGCCAAAAATAGCCGAAATTAAAGCCTAGCAATGTCCTACTCTCACATGGGGAGACCCCACACTACCATCGGCGCTAAGTGGTTTCACTACTGAGTTCGGGATGGGATCAGGTGGGTCACACTCGCTATTGTCACTAAGCAAACTGGTTTTTTATTTGCGCCCAGCGCAAATAAAATAATTAAAAAGTTTTTATACCTTGGTTATTACTAACCAGCAAGATATAACAATTAATACATTATTAAAGTTTGAACACTTACTCAGTGTATTGCATGACACATCAACACAAAAATTATGGATTCATCCAAATAATTTGGGTGTTATATGGTCAAGCCTCACGATCAATTAGTACAGGTTAGCTTCACACATCACTGCGCTTCCACACCCTGCCTATCAACCTCGTAGTCTTCAAGGGATCTTTAGGAGAGTTAAACTCTCAGGGAGACCTAATCTTGGGAGGGGCTTCCCGCTTAGATGCTTTCAGCGGTTATCCTTTCCACACATAGCTACTCGGCAATGCGACTGGCGTCACAACCGAAACACCAGAGGTGTGTCCATTCCGGTCCTCTCGTACTAAGAACAGCTTCCCTCAAGTCTCCAACGCCCACGGTAGATAGGGACCGAACTGTCTCACGACGTTCTAAACCCAGCTCGCGTACCACTTTAAATGGCGAACAGCCATACCCTTGGGACCTGCTTCAGCCCCAGGATGTGATGAGCCGACATCGAGGTGCCAAACACCGCCGTCGATGTGAACTCTTGGGCGGTATCAGCCTGTTATCCCCGGCGTACCTTTTATCCGTTGAGCGATGGTCCTTCCACTCAGAACCACCGGATCACTAAGACCTAGTTTCCTACCTGCTCGACGTGTCAGTCTCGCAGTCAAGCACCCTTTTACCTTTGCGCTCATTGCACGATGTCCGACCGTGCTGAGGGTACCTTTGCGCTCCTCCGTTACTCTTTAGGAGGAGACCGCCCCAGTCAAACTACCCACCATGCATTGTCCCCAATCCGGATAACGGACCTAGGTTAGAACCCCAACCATACCAGGGTGGTATTTCAAGGGTGGCTCCACTCAAACTAGCGTTCAAGCTTCAAAGCCTCCCACCTATCCTACACAAGTAGGATCAGAGTTCAATGCAAAGCTGTAGTAAAGGTGCACGGGGTCTTTCCGTCTGGCCGCGGGTATACTGCATCTTAACAGCAATTTCAATTTCACTGAGTCTCGGGTGGAGACAGTGTGGCCCTCGTTACGCCATTCGTGCAGGTCGGAACTTACCCGACAAGGAATTTCGCTACCTTAGGACCGTTATAGTTACGGCCGCCGTTTACTTGGGCTTCGATCAAAAGCTTCGGACGAATCCTAACCTCATCAATTAACCTTCAAGCACCGGGCAGGCGTCACACCCTATACGTCCACTTACGTGTTTGCAGAGTGCTGTGTTTTTAATAAACAGTCGGAGCCACCTGGTATCTTCAACTCTTACCAGCTCATTTAGCAAGTAAAATCACCAGCAAGAGCACACCTTCTCCCGAAGTTACGGTGTCATTTTGCCTAGTTCCTTCACCCGAGTTCTCTCAAGCGCCTTAGAATTCTCATCTCGTCCACCTGTGTCGGTTTGGGGTACGGTTTCATATAACCTGAAGCTTAGAGGATTTTCCTGGAAGCATGGTATCACTCACTTCTCCCAAAAGAGGGATCGTTATCACGCCTTGAATAAAGGCTACCGGATTTTCCTAATAGCCAATCTACACGCTTAAACTTGGACAACCATCGCCAAGCTGAGCTAACCTTCTCCGTCTTCCCATCGCAGTTATATGAAGTACAGGAATATTAACCTGTTTCCCATCGACTACGCATTTCTGCCTCGCCTTAGGGGCCGACTAACCCTACGCCGATTAACGTTGCGTAGGAAACCTTGGACTTCTGGCGAGGGGGTTTTTCACCCCCTTTATCGTTACTCATGTCAGCATTCGCACTTCTGATACCTCCAGCATTCCTCACAGAATACCTTCAACGGCTTACAGAACGCTCTCCTACCATCGCAATAAATTGCGATCCGTAGCTTCGGTATGTAGTTTTAGCCCCGTTAAATCTTCCGCGCAAACCGACTCGACCAGTGAGCTATTACGCACTCTTTAAAGGAATGGCTGCTTCTAAGCCAACCTCCTGGCTGTCTGGGCCTTTTCACATCGTTTCCCACTTAACTACAATTTTGGGACCTTAGCTGACGGTCTGGGTTGTTTCCCTTTCCACTACGGACGTTAGCACCCGCAGTGTGTCTGCCATGCTCATACTTTCAGGTATTCGGAGTTTGCAATGGTTTACTAAGCCTTGACGACCCGCTAGCCATAACAGTGCTCTACCCCCTGAAGTAATACATGACGCTCTACCTAAATAGATTTCGGAGAGAACCAGCTATCTCCGGGTTTGTTTGGCCTTTCACCCCTATCCACAGCTCATCCCCTCATTTTTCAACATAAGTGGGTTCGGGCCTCCAGTTAGTTTTACCTAACCTTCACCCTGGCCATGGATAGATCACCCGGTTTCGGGTCTACTCCCAGCAACTAAACGCCCATTTAAGACTCGGTTTCCCTACGGCTCCCCTAATGGTTAACCTTGCTACTGAGAAGTAAGTCGCTGACCCATTATACAAAAGGTACGCAGTCACGGAATAAATCCGCTCCTACTGCTTGTATGCATACGATTTCAGGTTCTATTTCACTCCCCTCCCGGGGTTCTTTTCGCCTTTCCCTCACGGTACTTGTTCACTATCGGTCATTAGAGAGTATTTAGCCTTGGAGGGTGGTCCCCCCATATTCAAACAGCGTTTCACGTGCGCCGCCTTACTCGATTTCACATAAATCTAATTTTCGTGTACGGGACTATCACCCTGTATCGTTGAACTTTCCAGAACATTCTACTAATTAAAAATATGCTTAAGGGCTGTTCCCCGTTCGCTCGCCGCTACTAAGGGAATCTCGGTTGATTTCTTTTCCTCTAGGTACTTAGATGTTTCAGTTCCCTAGGTTTGCCTCCTTAACCTATGTATTCAGTTAAGGATAATGGTCTGATGACCACTGGGTTTTCCCATTCGGAGATCTCCGGCTAATAATGCTTATTATCAGCTAACCGAAGCTTATCGCAGATTGTCACGTCCTTCATCGCCTTCTAATGCCAAGGCATCCGTCGTATGCACTTATTCACTTGACCATATAACCCCAAACCATCTAAATGTGTTTCCAAATTTCCCCTTTGCCTGTGATGTTTTATTTTCTCAATCAGTCATTTAGCAATGCTAAAATTCTTCAATCCTTAATAAAACATCTTGCCAAAGAAAAAACCTGAAATCACTCAAGTTCAGTGTCATACAGTTAGTATTTCACCAAGAAGTCACAAATTGTGATAAATCACAATCGGTGAATTCTTTTCTTTCTTATTTCACCAACGGTTTTTACACCGCCGATGAGAATCCATATTTTTTGAAATTGTTGTGTCAATGCAATACACCAATGAAAACTGTCATCACGACAGTCTTCGCGTTGTTATATTGTATATTTACAAACTTTACTTCATGTATTAAATTGTTAAAGAGCTCTACACCCAAAGGCATAGTATAAAAACTTAAATAAAGCCACTATCATTACGATGGTTTTATTTAAGTTTTTAGATAAGAATGTCTAACTAATCACTAAATTTTATTTTACAAGGTGGATATAAACGACCAATTGTCCAACACAGTAAAATGGGATTTGGTGGAGCCAGGGAGGATCGAACTCCCGACCTCTTGCGTGCAAGGCAAGCGCTCTCCCAGCTGAGCTATGGCCCCTTGAAAACAGTAAAAAATACTGTAATTTTTATTTTTACAAAGCGCAGGCGACAGAGTTTATACTAATAAACGACCAAGCCGACAACGCACTCAAAAATCAAAATTTGGTGGGTCTGGGTGGATTTGAACCACCGACCTCACCCTTATCAGGGGTGCGCTCTAACCAACTGAGCTACAGACCCGAATGGTGGGATTATTTTTAACTTATGTTGTGTTATTCTTACTTACTCATTCAGCCAGTCATGTGTTTACACGACATTCTTTCCTTCAAAATAAAGCCTTAGTTAAGGCAAAACTAATCACACCATAAAATAAAAATATCCTGCGTAATTAACCACCAATCATTGGCAGTTATGCAATTCTTTCATTCTTCTTTATAGTTATCAAACAACTTGTTGTGGACACTCATACTTTTCTTAAGGAGGTGATCCAACCCCAGCTTCCGCTAGGGTTACCTTGTTACGACTTTACCCCAGTCATGAATCACAAAGTGGTGAGCGCCCAGATAAGCTACCCACTTCTTTTGCAACCCACTCCCATGGTATGACGGGCGGTGTGTACAAGACCCGGGAACGTATTCACCGTGGCGTTCTGATCCACGATTACTAGCGATTCCGACTTCACGGAGTCGAGTTGCAGACTCCGATCCGGACTACGAAAAGGTTTATGAGATTAGCTTGCTCTCGCGAGGTTGCGACCCTTTGTCCTTCCCATTGTAGCACGTGTGTAGCCCTGGTCGTAAGGGCCATGATGACTTGACGTCGTCCCCGCCTTCCTCCGGTTTATCACCGGCAGTCTCTTTATAGTTCCCACCATGATGTGCTGGCAAATAAAGATAAGGGTTGCGCTCGTTACGGGACTTAACCCAACATCTCACGACACGAGCTGACGACAGCCATGCAGCACCTGTATCACGGTTCCCGAAGGCACCAATCCATCTCTGGAAAGTTCCGTGTATGTCAAGACCAGGTAAGGTTCTTCGCGTTGCATCGAATTAAACCACATGCTCCACCGCTTGTGCGGGTCCCCGTCAATTCCTTTGAGTTTTAACCTTGCGGCCGTACTCCCCAGGCGGATAACTTAACGCGTTAGCTTCGCCACTAAGAGGTAAATCCTCCCAACGGCTAGTTATCATCGTTTACGGCGTGGACTACCAGGGTATCTAATCCTGTTTGCTACCCACGCTTTCGTACCTCAGTGTCAGTATTAGTCCAGAAAGCTGCCTTCGCCATTGATGTTCCTTCAGATATCTACGCATTTCACCGCTACACCTGAAATTCCACTTTCCTCTCCTATACTCTAGTTTGCCAGTTTCAAATGCAGTTCCTAGGTTGAGCCCAGGGCTTTCACATCTGACTTAACAAACCACCTACGCACGCTTTACGCCCAGTAATTCCGATTAACGCTTGCACCCTCCGTATTACCGCGGCTGCTGGCACGGAGTTAGCCGGTGCTTCTTCTAAAGTTAACGTCAAGGCTAATGGGTATTAACCATTAGCTTTTCTTCACAATTGAAAGTGCTTTACAACCCTCAGGCCTTCTTCACACACGCGGTATTGCTGGATCAGGGTTGCCCCCATTGTCCAATATTCCCCACTGCTGCCTCCCGTAGGAGTCTGGACCGTGTCTCAGTTCCAGTGTGGCTGATCATCCTCTCAGACCAGCTAAAGATCGTCGCCTTGGTGAGCTTTTACCTCACCAACAAGCTAATCTTACGCAGGCTCATCTAGTAGCGTGAAGTCCGAAGATCCTCCACTTTAATCCATAGATATTATGCGGTATTAATCCAGATTTCTCTGGGCTATCCCCCACTACTAGGCAGATTCCTACGCGTTACTCACCCGTCCGCCACTCGACGCCTAAGAGCAAGCTCTTATCGTTTCCGTTCGACTTGCATGTGTTAAGCATACCGCCAGCGTTCAATCTGAGCCAGGATCAAACTCTTCAGTTTAATTCTAACTATTTAGAACATTGGCAACACTTATAAATAAGTGCGCTTTGCGTTCAATTTTTTTAAAAGCTTAATTGCTTTAGTTTTTTATGTGCACTTGCACAATTTAATGTACGAGTGCCCACACAAGTTGTTTGATAAATTTTTAAAGAGCAACTAAATTGAAAAATAATGTTTCAACTCAGTAAAAGGTGGCAATTATACAAGCAAAAAATCTTGCGTCAAGCACTATTTCACTTTTTTATTAAATTAATTTCTAAACTGATAGATTAGGCTGTAATTTTTCTTCCGCAACCGCTTGGTTAAGCCATTTGTCAGCTTCATCAATATCAACGATGTCATTTTTTATATTCAGCATTTCTAAGTCGTTATCATTCCAACCTTTAATACCTAACTTTAAAGAGCGAACATTTTCAAACCCCATTTGTCGCATCGTCAGTGCCGCAAGCACAGAGCGGTTGCCTGAACGACAAATAAGCACAATGTTTTGATTTCTAGCTTCTGCCAGCTGAGGTATGGTGTCATCATAGTTCCAAACGCAAGCACCTTCAAGCACACCACGCGCAACATGTAGCGCGTCTTTAATATGCATCATTTCAAATTCAGCTTGCTCACGAATATCTAACAATATCAAATCAGAGTTTTGTTCAATTTCTTCTTCTAGGTCCCAAGGCAATATCTCATCTACAGAAACCAATGCTTTTGCTACTAATTTTTGGTAATCATCCATTTACTTATACTCTTTTTGCTTACAATAACCTTTTTCAGTTACCATCACTGCAACTTCAACCCTTGAAGAAAGTGATAATTTTTTTAAAATTGATTTCACATGCAACTTCACTGTACCATCTGCAATACCCAACTCTCTAGCAATAACTTTATTACTATGTCCGCCTGATATCTGACAAGCCACTTCCTTTTCTCGTTTGGTAAGTAACTCAAAAGAAGGCTCGCTATCTGTCAATTCATTTTTCAATGCCTTGACCAATACATGTGTCATATTTTGCGTCACAATAATTGACCCTGTTGCCACTTCATTGAGCGAATCTACCAATTCATCTGGATCCATATCCTTGAGTAAATACCCTTGAGCGCCGTGTTTTAAACAATCACGCAAATCATTTTCATCAGTACTGGTGGTTAATATTACCACTGGTGTTTGTTCATTACGCTCTTTCAAGACCTTTAACACTTCAAGTCCTGACATACTTGGCATACGCAAGTCTAACAAGATAATATCTATTAATAAGTTGGGGATTTCCTCTAAACCTTGTTCAGGTGAAGAGGCTGCCTTAGCACTAATGTTTCTGGACTCTAATAATGAAACAAGTCCATTACGGAATAAAGCGTGGTCATCAATAATATAAACTTTCATTTCACACACCTGCCCCAAAACTCACAATCACTCGCGTGCCTTCATCAACTTCGGATTCAATATCAATATGTGCACCGATTCTACTCGCACGCTCTTGCATAATATTCATGCCGATATTATTCCCCATTACTTCGGTATCAAGCGTGTCTTTTTTAAAACCTACCCCATCATCTTCGATCAGCAGCTGGCATTGTGGTTCAGCGGAAAATAAAATTCGCACATTACGCGCCTTGGCATGTTTGCGAATATTAGACAAGGCCTCTTGGGTAATACGCATAATTTGCATTTCTGTTTCTGAGGCAAGGTCGAACTTACCTTCTACTTGTAAATAAGTGGCAATATTTTCTTCTGCCCTAAAACTATTGACTAGATTTTCTAATGAAGCTTCTATCCCTCTAGGATCTAAAGGCACACGGAAATTACACATTAATTCTCTAAGCTCTTGATTGGCCTGGGTAATGTTTAACTGCAAACTGGCAACTTTTTTACCCGCATCCTTTTTGTTGCCTTGCTTCAGCATATCATCTAAGACAGTCACTTGTAGTTTTAAGCTGTAAATCGTTTGCGCCAAAGAGTCGTGAATTTCTTGTGATAAGAATAAACGCTCCTGCGAAAGCTCCAGTCGCTTAGTCTCTTCATCAAGCCTTGCCTTGTCAAGTGCAATGGCAATATTATCAGCAATGGATTCAAGTAATGCACGCTCGTCAAAAGCAAGTGAAGGCTCAGAATCAAAAAATAAATTAAAGATGCCCAAGGTTTTTCCGTGGTATTTCAAGGGAATAAAAATCGTACCAACACTCGCCTTAGCCTCAGATTTTTTGCCCACACATTTTTGACAAGTATGCACACTAAACTGCACACAGCTATCTGGTGCCATTGCTACTTCACCACAAAAACACGCACTACTCACGACATCAATTTGTTGCCCCTGGTCGTCAATCACACCCTTTTGCGCGACTAAATGCAATTCTGTATCGTTAATTAAACGACGCGCCACACCTGAAGATGCGAATGTCATTTGCATAAATACATCCAAGAAATACTCAAACAATTCTGTAGCAGAATGCATTGAGTTAAGTTTAGATGACACACCATAAAGCGTTTCTAATGAAGCCGATTTTTTACTCAGACGCTGAACCTGCTTGTGCAAAATATCTTCCATGTCGTCATATAAATATTGATTTTCATCAATCAGATGATTAATTGCTGTGGCAACAGGCTGAAATGCGGTTTTCTGTTTGTTGCTTAGGCGTGCACTTTGATCAATGTTGTAATCATTTACCCATTGTTGCAAATCCGTAAATGGCGATAAAAAGTCCTTACGAATAGACAAATATAAACCCAAATATATTAACAATATCAATAGGGCAAAACCTATATCAACAACATTAGATGACTGATAAACCGAAAGCATTACATGCCACAACAATGGCGATAAGGCAATAGTGGCCAATAAATAAAGATAAAATTTTGCTTTAATACCCATAACGCTGTAAATCTCTACTTACCAATACAAAAAGAAGAAAAAATCTCACCCAACAAATCATCAGATGAGAACTCACCAGTGATACTACCTAAATCTTGAGCAGCATGGTATAAATCTTGAGCAAGCAACTCGCTGGCATTATTATCAAGTTGTATCAAAGCAGCCTGCACGGATACTAATGCAGCCTCTAAGGCAATAATATGGCGCTTGCGTGCTAGCAAAACGCCTTCACCAGTATCACTTAAACCCGCAATCTCTGAGAGTCTTTGTTTTAACAAATCAACGCCTTTTGAATGTTTGGCACAGATTGACAACTGGATTTGATGTTCTAAATGTTCTACACCCACAACATCATTGGTTAAATCTACCTTGTTTTTAATCAATAATATCGGTTTACCTTCAATGCCGCTTGGCAAGATTGATAGGTCTGGCGCTTCATCTTGTGCATCAAAAACCAATAACACCACATCAGCGCGTTCAATTTCACCATGTGCTCTCTTAATGCCTTCTTGTTCTACTTTATCTTCACTGGTACGCAGTCCTGCCGTGTCAATAATATTGAGTGGCATGCCATTGATGTGTATCGTCTCCTTTAACACATCACGCGTAGTACCCGCAATATCTGTCACAATCGCACTGGATTCTTGCGTCAATGCATTGAGTAGTGATGATTTTCCCGCATTTGGCTTACCCGCAATTGCGATGTTTAAACCTTCTCTTAAAATCACACCCTGTTGTGCAGCCGCTAAAATAGCTTGAATATCTTTTTCAATTTTTTCAATCTTTTGCTTAACCTCACCTGAGGCTAAGAAATCAATTTCTTCATCAGAAAAATCAATCGTCGCTTCAACAAAAACTCGCAACTCAATTAACGAGTGCGTTAGAGCACTGACTTGCTTAGAAAACTCGCCTGATAAAGAGCGCAGTGCTGAGCGTGCAGATTGCTTAGAGCTGGCATCAATGATATCTGCCACTGCCTCGGCTTGTATCAAGTCCATTTTACCATTGAGAAAAGCGCGTTTAGAAAACTCCCCCGGCTCGGCCGCTTCTGCACCTAACGATAGAGCAGCCTCTAATAAAAGTCGCATGACCACAATACCACCATGCCCTTGTAACTCTAAAACATCTTCGCCCGTAAATGAGTTTGGCGCTGGAAAAAACAAGGCTACACCCTTATCAATTTCATCACCCTCTTGACTAAAAAACGAACCATAATGCGCATAGCGTGCCTTAGGGATTTTCCCCAACATCTTTTGGGCAATCCCACCTGTAAGGGTACCTGAAACGCGTACAATGCCAATACCACCTTGCCCTAAAGCGCTTGCCAATGCACAAATTGTCGTTGTATTATGCATCAATAAAATAATGCTCTAAATAGGCATCAAAAGAGCTATTATCCGCTTGTTCTATTGCGAATTGCTGCTGGCAAGATTTTTTGGCTTGTTGGTCTAGATAATCAAAATGCACTGGGTCAATTTCCTTTGCAAGAAAGGCTTGTCGATGCTGCTTAGCCCAAGCATTGGTATAATCAAAAAATCCTTGATTGTGGTCTTTCATCTCACTCAGAGTAATTGCAGAAGGCGTGAGCTCAGCGTGTTCAATACGCCTGCCTATGGTATTAACAGCCGCTTGATAATCCTGCCCCAATAACTCAGCACATAGATAAATTTTGTCCATCACGGTTCTACCCAAATCTTGCAATAGAATGCTTTTTCCTTGATGCATCAAGGCTAATTTGGGTTGACGCCCCTTGTGCGCTACTAACTGGTCATTAGCATCACATTCAGCTTGTTCTCTACTGCAAATAACTGGCGAATCCTCTAGTAAGCAAAACAGCAAAAATGCCTCTAAGAACAATACTTGTGTTTTATCAATACCCAGTGGCAAACTTGGGTTAATATCCAATGAGCGCAACTCGATATAGCCAATACCATTCTCATGCAAAGCATCTAAAGGTTTCTTGCCTGAAATAACATTTGACTTAGGACGCACAGAAGCATAATATTCATTTTCAATTTGTAAAATATTGGTGTTTAATTGTTGATATTGCCCTTGTTTCTTAAGCCCAATTTCTTCATAGGCGGCGCACGGTGTTTGCATGCCAGACTTTAAACTATGAACATAATGCGCTAAAGAATTATAATTTGCCTTTACCCCTGCCTCATCTTCACGCAGATTTTGATAGCCAATATCCCCCATTCGCAATGAAGTGGCATACGGTTCATATAAAGTAGAATCATTAAATTCAACCAATGAATGCTGATGATAGCCCTTGAGAAAAGATTTACAAACCGCACTTGATGCGCCAAATAAATAAGGAATCAACCAGCCACAACGCACCACATTACGCGTCAATGCCATATAACTTTTGTCGTTAAACTCCCTAAATGCTTCGCTCGGCGCTTTTAACAAATGATACTGTTTAAGGAAATCCTGTGCAAAGGAATAATTAAAATGAATACCCGCAATCGTTTGCATCACACTGCCATAACGATTAGCAAGTCCATGTCGATAAACAGTTTTCATCCTGCCTTGATTGCTCGTTCCATACTGTGCAATAGGAATATAAGTTTCGCCACGAATCACGCACGGCATACTTGCCGGCCAAAAACTTTGGTCCTTTGGCAAATGATGATATAAATATTGTTGTGTTTTAGATAAAAATGCCAGCATTTCATCAGCACACCTTGCAGGTGGCGTGACTAATTCAATGAGTGACTCGGAAAAATCAGTGGTAATGTTTGGATGCGTCAAGGCACAACCCAGTGCCTTGGGGTGTGGTGCTTGAGAGATGCCACCTCGGCTTGATACCCGTAAACCCTCTTTTTCCAACCCCATCAAATTGCCCTGTAGCAATGCGCTATAAGGTTTTAATTGTTGAATTTTTTCCGTTAAACTCAAAGTCTTGCCTAATATAAAATAATGCTATCATTTTACAGCAGAGGAGCGCATGCAAACAATCAAGGCAGTTGTTGGTGTTTTACGCAACAAACATCAAGAAATACTCATTGCACAACGCAGAAAATCACAATTTATGGGTGGGTTTTGGGAATTACCCGGTGGCAAAATTGAGCATAAAGAATCACCAGAACAAGCCATCACCAGAGAACTTAATGAAGAACTCGGCATCCAAGTTAAGCACTCAAGCCTACACCAAACTATGGTGTATCACTACGAAGACAGAATCGTTGAGTTAAGCATTTACAACATCAACCAATACCAACATACACCCATAGGGCTTGAAGGTCAAGCAATCACTTGGGCTAGAATTACTGATTTAAACAACTATCAACTATTACCCACCATGCGTGCCTTTATCCACTCAATCACTTTGCCTAATAAATACTGGATTACGCCCTCAAGTCAGCATCAAAGCGATGAATGGATGGATAAATTTGACCAAAAACTCACCTCAGGCATCAACCTCATCCAACTGCGAAGCAAAACCATACTCAATACTACATTTATCGCCGAACTTTACAACAAATGTAAGCATAACAGCGTTAAATTACTACTTAATACCGCCAATAAAACCTTTAATGAGCCCAGTGGGGATGGCTGGCACCTTACCACTAATGAAATGCTACAATTAAACAAAAGACCCTGTGCTGAGGACAAGTTACTCGGCGTATCTACCCACAATCTCACCGAAGCCCTCAAAGCCCAGTCCATCGGTGCCGATTTTGTCGTCATTTCTCCTGTGCAAGCCACTCAAACTCACCCAGATACCCTACCAATTGGTTGGGACAGTGCTGTTAATGTGGTGGATAAACTCAATATCCCTGTTTATTTTCTCGGTGGCATGAGGATTAAAGATTTAGAAAAAACCCGCAAACTCGGCGCTCAAGGCATCGCTGGGGTGAGTGCTTTTTAAAAATCAGGATCAACATATAAGGAGACCTTTGCATAAATAGGAACAATCATCAAAAACCCACTTTTCACCCACTTGGCGATTTTTTAAACCCAACCTTAGCTCTGCTAGGACAAGGTTTAAAGAAATCACCAATTGGGCAAA
>NZ_FQTR01000013.1 GCF_900128535.1 bacterium endosymbiont of Bathymodiolus sp. 5 South
TTGCGGTACTGGATAAAAAGCAGTTTTGTTGATTTAGATGGTTGGAAAAATGGGTGGTTTTGGTTTGTTTGGAGTGGTTTTTAAGGGGCGACTATTTAATATTGGCGTTAATAAATCAACCATATCTTGAGAGTTTGCCCGTAACACAGGCAAGCCAATGGGCAATGGGCAATGGGCAATGGGCAAAAGAATATCACCATCAAAAAAGTCTTTGGCGACAAAGAACCAAAAGACCTAAGTCTAGAAGAATGCAAAAAAGCTGTTGCTGGGAAAATCAAAGCCAAAACTAAGCCTAAGAAGAAAACTACTAAAAAATAGGTTTATAATACAACTAATTAACTTGAAATATTAATTTCTGAAGCAACTTATGAAGTTAAACCAAGAACCCACTATTGATATTAACCAATTAAGAGACTACTCATCTCTTTTTTCAACAAAAAATGTTGCTAAATGGCTTGATGGTGATTTTTCCTTAATTAAAACAAAAATATCTCGCTATAACGAAACATGGCTAGATGAAAATAAAAGTTGTTTTGACTATTTAAGGCATGTATATAAAGTTTTAGAAGAAAATTATCAAAACGAATATATATTCAAAAATACTTTTTTAAATACAGAACTAAGCAAGCCTCCCTTAAAAGAAGATACCAAAAACCCTGATGTAAAATGGTTTAATGAATTTAAAGTAGGCAATTCAATTGCAGATTTAGCCATGTTTAATGGAAAATCCATTGCGTTTGAAATTAAGACAGAAATGGACTCATGCAAACGCCTTGAAGCTCAAATTAAAAGTTACACAAAAATATTTAATCAAGTGTACCTAATCATCCCTGAATCAAAGTTAAGCACCTATGATAGGTACGATGTAGGGATTATTACATTCAACCCCAACCAAAAAAAATTTAAACGCAGAAAACAATCGCCTACATATACAATAAACCCAGATGCAATAATGAATATATTACATACATCAGAATATAGGTCTATTGTAAGACAACATTATTATTCGTTACCTAAAAACATAAATAGTTTTAACCAATTCGAATTATGCAGCAAATTGATTAAGGACATACCTATTAAAAAATTAAACAAGTATTTTATTCACCATATAAAACAACGTAATGTCGTATCAAATGATGTGCTGATGTTTAAAAATTTTAAAGAATTTAAACAATTAGGTAATGCATTAAAAATGACAAAGACACAATACCAAACAATGGTAACACAATTAAAACTACCTATAGAATATAACTTATGACAATCAATAATATGTATTATCCAATTCTACGAGCCAGACAATTTGAATTAATTGCATTGCGTGAATTAGCAGAAAACAAAAAGACCCAAAAGTTTGTTACTCCTATTCTTGAGCCAGTAAGAACATCTTTTAATGGTCTTAATATAGCACATAAAATTTTAAAACAGCACAAACAATTTGCATACTTAATTGTCAACCCAGAAGTAGGTGAGACTGGTTATGGGGTTAGTTATTTAGAATACTTAAAAAAATTGGGTGATGATAGAGTTTATCTTCCAGCATTCCGCTATGATCCAAAAATCCAAAATAATATACAACAATATAATTTAAACAATTGTCTACTAATTTGTGACGACGACATTGACGATGAAGATACTAATTTTAAAGAACTTGCAAAGCAAGGCGAAGTGTCTAAATTTGGCATATATGGGACTAATAGAAACAGATCGTTAGTTAGATATTTAAAAAGTCTGCAAAAACCCTGTATACGGATAGATGATTTATTCAAAAAAGAACAAAGGAATAGTGATTATTTAGAAATTGATGCACATAAATTTTCAGAAGAACATCTTTATTTTAACGATGAAGGGTTTAATGGTTTTTCAGATTATACAATCATACCTAGTGAATACAACGAAACCGGTAGTATGCCTAGAGCAGTTGTTATACACCTGACTTACTTAAAAGAAAATGAACAAATATGGATACGCCACTTCACCTCTACAACTAATGATTCGCAAGCTAATGTTCAAGGTAAATTTGCAGAAGCCGCTAAAAAAGCGGTGGGTTTCTGCAAATCAGAAGGTTTAAATAACTTGGCTATTAGAGAACTAACAGATATATTTAATAAACATCACTATCCAGGGCTTGGAGTAAATAAAAAAATAGCCATAAAGAACCATATTTTAGTTGTCGCTAAGTACTTAGGTTCAAAAAGTTAATGTTGGTTTGTCCAAAGTGCTTTAATGATAAGGAATCAGAACTTATAGAATATATTAATTCTTCTGGGCAAGAACAACAGTGCGAGATATGCAGTAGCACCAATGAAAATTCTTTAGAGTTAGACGAACTGCTTGATTTTTTTGAAACATTACTAGGCAATTTCCAAGTCTCGGAAACAGGAATATTGTTGCGTGAAAAAATTCAAGAAGATTGGAATTTTTTCTCATCCCCCCAATCTGCTGATACTATCTTAAAAGAAGTTGTAAAACTCATTAAAACAGATATTAGTTTGACTGATAAAGTTGATTATGTTGATAGTATTCGAGAAAATACAACTTGTTGGAACAAATTAAAAGATGAGTTAAGGCAATCCAGAAGGTTTTTTCCAGATCCAAAAACTTTAAAGTGTCTAAAATTGGAAAACTCATTTAACTTGTCATATCAATTGGATAGCAATACAGAACTATACCGTGCCCGTGTTCACCATAAAAGTGGTTCCGAGGCTTATAAGCCAGAAGAAATGATGGCTCCAGAATCTCAGTATACAACAAGTGGACGAGCAAACCCTTCCGGCATTCCTTTTTTGTACTTAAGTGAAAATGAAAAAACAGTGGTATATGAGGTTCGTGCCTCTTATTTAGACGAATTAAGCATAGGCGTATTTAAAGCAAAAAGTGATAGAAAAATAGAAATTGTTGATTTTTCTGAACAAGACTTATTATATCAGCCCGATACAAATATTGATCAGATCATTGAATCCCAGTTATTGAGAAATGTCATTAGTGATGACTTGTCAAAACCAATGAGGCGTTATGACAGTAAGCTTGAATATATTTCAACACAGTTTATTTGTGAGTTTATTAAGTTCAATACTACAGCTGATGGTATTCGTTTCAATAGCTCTTTATATAAGAATGGAAGAAATTTAGTAATATTTAATGATGATCAAATCAACTGTCAAGCAGTCTCATTGAAAATAGTTAAAGCAGTAGATTTCAAAATAGAATAAAAACAATAAAATAAGTTTAAACCTTCATTCTCCTATTGCCAATATAGACAACAACTCTCAAAAAATAAGCGTTCTAAGTGAAAACTGAGTGCAAAGATGTTGTCTCTAATGTTCGGTAAAATAACACTTTTTAACACAAATAAGAACTATGCTACTACTAAGCGAGGTAATGATTGCACATACCGAACTAGAATCATTTGAGGATTTGGTGCCGATTATTAAAAATATTGCCAATTCAGGCAATGAACGATTTTTTCGTATGGATGTAAAACCTGATTATGGCGATACACCTGAGAATTGGGAGGACCGTTTGGAGGCGGCTTTTTACTGATGAGTTTTAAATATTTAAACAAAGACCAAGATATTTTTGATGGCGATGATGGGGAAGATGTTTATGCTAACGAAAAGCAGTTGCAAGCACGCCTAGAATATTTTGAAAGCCAACTGGCTGGACTAAGTGAAGGCGCGCCAACCGACGAAAGAATTAAAAGTCTATTAGAGATTGGTCGCATTCAAGTTGAGCGCTACAAGGGTGCAGATGCTTGGGAAAAGGCATTTACTGCCTTTAATCTTGCACAGGAAGATGAATTGTGGGAGTTGGCGGTTGAGGCATGTGATGTGATGTTTTTATCCGAAGGTCCTGATGCCTTAGTGGCACTCGGACATGCGCTGTGGTTAGGTGTGACATTTCCAATTGACCCAGAGATTACGGTAGCGATGTTGCAGCATTTGGTGGAAGAATCTCCCGAAGAGGCGGACACACGAGCAGTAGCTGCAGCTGCGGCACATTATATTACCTCAGTGCGCTGTGGCGCGGATGATGAGTTGACTTTTTTTACTTCGCAAATGTTAGCGAGCGTTGCAGACAAGCATTCGCACATAACAGACCAGTCAACTTTTGATTTATGGCGCAAAACACTGAAGTTGGATGAGCCAGAAGTGTTCTTAAAAAAACTCTCAGGCGCAGTTGACCAGTTGGTTGATGATAAATGGTGGATTGATAGAGACAAAATTAAGAAAAAATTAGACAATGAAACTTAATGCCAAAAATTAAAATTTGTGGCTTTACCCAAGCCGATAATGCACGGGAGGCCTCTCTTCTCGGTATAGACGCTGTCGGCTTAGTGTTTTATGACAAATCACCACGCCATGTTGAGGTAGAGACTGCCTTGGAGATTGTCAATGCATTGCCACCGTTTATCAATCGCGTGGGTTTGTTTGTGAATGCAGATTCCAGCTTTATTGACGAAGTGTTGTGTGAAGTGCCACTTGATACTTTGCAATTCCACGGCGATGAGGCGCCTATAGAGTGTAGACAATACTCCATGCCATTTATTAAGGCTTTGCGCGTTCATCAAGACACCGACCTTGTCAAAATGGCGGATGATTATCACCTGTCTTGTGGCTTGTTGTTAGATGCTTTTAATAAAAACACCTATGGTGGCACGGGTGAGGCATTTGATTGGAGCCTGGCAAAAGTAGCCCTTGACCTACCGATTATCTTGGCAGGTGGTTTAAATTCAGATACCGTTGCTGAGGCTGTTCAACAAATTAATCCTTATGCGTTAGATGTCTCCAGCGGCGTGGAAAGTGCAAAAGGCGTCAAAGATATTGACAAAATAAAACAATTTATTGCCAATACCAAATAATTATCTTATTTCACTTTATGGCAAAAAAGTAAAATATGGGTTTTCTTATTTCACTTTATGGCAAAAAAGTAAAATATGGGTTTTCTTATTTCACTTTATGGTAAAAAAGTAAAATATAAAACTTATTAGGAATGTGTCATGAAAATATCTCAATTTCAAGCGGGTAAATTTCAGTCTATTCATGCTTATGATTATCAATACTTTTTACCTGAGCCTATTGACCATAGTTTTGAGATTGATAGTGGTGATTTACAAGTTCAGTTAGAAAAATCAACAAGACTACTAGGTGAGCTCAACGCAATGGCAAGAATGGTGCCAGATATTGACTTATTTATCATGAGTTTTATTAATAACGAAGCGACACTGTCAAGCAAAATTGAAGGCACACAAACAGAATTAGACGATGTATTTAAAGCAGAAAATGATATCAATGTAGAACAAAAAGATGATTGGCTTGAAGTTCGGTTATATATAGATACACTAAATGAGTCAATTAAAAAGTTAGATAAGTTGCCTATTAGTATGCGTTTAATTAAACAAATGCATAAAACTTTATTGTCTTCTGGTCGTGGCAAAAACAAAAGTCCGGGTGAGTTTCGTACTTCACAAAATTGGATAGGTGGCACAAGCATTAACAATGCCGACTTTATTCCACCCCACCAACATTTTCTGTATGAACTAATGTCGGACTTAGAACAATTTTTACATACACGAAACTCTGTACCTGACATTATTAAAATTGCTATTATTCATTACCAATTTGAGACTATCCACCCTTTTTTGGATGGCAATGGTAGAATTGGCAGAATCTTAATACCGCTTTATCTTGTTAGCAAAGGCTTACTATCAAAACCTTTATTTTATATGTCTGCATTTTTTGAAGCCAATAAAGACGATTATTATAAAAAACTAATGAATGCCAGACTAAAAAATGATTTTTCTGATTGGATTATGTTTTTTTTAAGGGGTGTAGAACAAACTGCCAAGCATGGTATTGAGACTTTAATGGCAATTTTAGATATGAAAAACAATCTAACTAAAAAAATACACGATGAATCAGGCAATCGGTCTAGCAACAACTTAAGACTGTTTGACGAGTTGTTTAAAACGCCCTTTATTCAAGTAAACCAAGTAAAAGAAAAGTTATGTGTATCACCAACAACAGCTAAATACATTGTTGATGACCTTGTTGAAATTGGAGTTTTAAAAGAATTAACTAACAATAAACGCAATAGGTTGTTTGCTTTCCAACCATATCTATCTCTATTAAACAAACCGTTCCCAATACAAAATGATGACAAAAAAATATAATTTACCCGATGACAAGGGTCGTTATGAACAATATGGCGGTGTGTCGTTTACCGATGTCATTAAACAAATTAATCTTTATGCAGTGGATGCCTCCAAATAGTGTGGAAAGTGCAAAAGGTATAAAAGATATTGATAAAATTAAGCGATTTCTGTTAGACTATTATTTTTTAAATTAAGGAGGCAAACAAATGAATGATCTTGCAATATTTGCGATAACTCTAATTGGTGTTGGTGCACTACTTATCGCAAAAACAATTACGATTGTTTCACAAAGTGATGTTTATGTGATAGAAAGGCTGGGAAAATTTAGCCGTGAACTTAGCGCAGGTCTGCATATAATTATTCCGTTTTTAGACTCAATACGCAAAAAAATTAGCATTCAAGAGCGTATTATTGATATTCCAAGTCAGTCAGTTATTACCAAAGACAATGTTAATATCACTGTTGATGGTTTGGTTTTTTGCAAGGTGCAAAGCGCAAAAGAATCCGTTTATAATGTGGTTAGCTTCCAAAAAGCAATAGCATCTCTATCAATGACGACTATTCGAAGCGAAATTGGCTCAATGTTGCTTGATGAAACGCTAAGCAATAGGGAGAGGTTAAACGCTAAATTACAATCGGAGTTAGCGGATGCTGCTAGTAATTGGGGGCTGTTAGTCACTCGAGTTGAGATTAGCGATATATCTGTACCACAGGATATTGAACAAGCGATGAATCTGCAAATGAAAGCTGAGCGTGAAAAACGCTCAATAGAATTAAACGCAATGGCAGAGAAAGAGGCTGTTATTCGTAAGGCGGAGGCTATTAGACAAGGTGAGTTCTTGAAAGCAGAGGCTATTGAAAGAATGGCAGATGCAAAAAAATATGAACAAGAAAAAGTTGCCGAAGGGCAAAAAAAGGCAATCACTATCATTAACGAAGCGATTGCCAAAAACCAAGACTCGGCTGAATTTTTACTTGCAAAAGATAGAATTAAAGCATTTGGTTTGTTGGCATCTAGCAACTCAAAAGACAAAATTATAGTACCGTATGAAGCTACGGAACTCATTGGCAGTTTAAGTATTTTAAAAGACCTCTTAAAAAAGGACAATGGATAGTTTGTCGGTAACCCTGCTATTTTCACTGGGTATTTTCTTTACCTTTTTAGAGGTTATTCTTTATTCATTTTTTATTATTTGGTTTGGCATTGCTTTTCTTGTTGTTGCCATTATTGAGTTTTTTTTCCCTTTACCTTCAATCTGGGTACAACTTTCTTTGGTTGTTGTCATTGCTGTTGTTTTATTTCTAGCTTTTTACAAGCCGTTAAAAAGTTTTGTCAATAAAAGTCAAAATTTTTCAAATGATTTTATTAAACAACACGGAAAAGGCATTATAAAAAATAATATGTTGAACTATCAGGGTAGTTATTTTAAAGTTGTTGACTGTGATATTTCTGCCTTAGATGGGACTGAAGTGGAAGTCATAAAAATAGATAAAAACAACGCATGGATAAAAAATGAATAACTACAATTTGCCAGATGACAAAGGGCATTTTGAACAATATGGTGGTGTTTTTATTGCAGAAACTTTAATGACAGCAGTCACTGAACTCAAAGAAGCTTATGAAAAGTACAAGACTGATGCTAGCTTTTTGGCTGAATTTGAAGATGACTTAAAACATTATGTTGGTCGCACCACACCCCTGTATCACGCACAAAATCTCAGCGAAAAATTAGGTGGTGCGCAGATTTATCTCAAGCGTGAAGACCTTAATCACACTGGTGCACACAAGATTAATAACGCCATTGGTCAGGCGCTTTTAGCAAAACGCATGGGTAAAACCCGCATCATTGCCGAGACAGGTGCTGGTCAGCATGGCGTGGCAACGGCAACAGTTGCGGCTCGCTTAGGTTTAGAATGTGTGGTTTATATGGGTGCAGTGGATGTGGCTCGTCAAGCACTAAATGTATACCGCATGAAACTTTTGGGTGCGACGGTTGTTCCCGTTACTTCGGGCTCAAAAACATTAAAAGATTCACTTAATGAGGCAATGCGTGATTGGGTAACTAATATTGATAACACCTTTTATATTATTGGCACGGTCGCAGGCCCACACCCTTACCCGATGATGGTGCGTGATTTCCAAAGCGTGATTGGCAAAGAAGCAAAAACGCAATTTGCCGAGCAAGTTGGTGGTTTACCTGATGCACTTATTGCTTGTGTCGGTGGTGGCTCAAATGCAATTGGTTTATTCCATGCATTTATTGATGATAAGTCGGTTGATATTTATGGCGTTGAGGCAGCGGGGCACGGCATAGAAAAAGGACCAACTGCACATGCTGCGCCGCTTTGTGCAGGTAGTGTTGGCGTATTGCACGGCAATCGCACCTACTTAATGGAAGATGAAAATGGTCAAATCATTGAAGGGCATTCAATCTCAGCAGGTCTGGATTATCCTGGTGTTGGGCCAGAACACGCTTACCTAAAAGACTCGGGTCGTGCACAATATGTGGCAATTACTGACAAAGAAGCACTTGATGCTTTCCATATGCTTACCAAAGTTGAGGGTATTTTGCCGGCATTGGAATCTTCCCATGCTGTAGCTTATGGCATAAAACTTGCACAAGAAATGAGCAAAAATAAAAATATAATTATCAATCTTTCAGGTCGTGGCGATAAAGATATACACACTGTCGCTGAAATCGAAGGCATTGAATTTTAATTTAAAATAAGAGTAAATATTTACCCTTATTTTTAGTTCATTAATAAATAGAATTAAGTATTTAACCTTAGTTTAATTTTATGTATAATTAGAGTTAAATTATTACTCTTAATTATGCTAAAAACAATCTCAAAAAAAGAAATAGAAAAACGCTTATTCTTTGACAATCCTTGGTGGAAAAACAATGGGTATATCGATAAATGCTATCAAGATTTTCCTAAGCGTGCTTATTTTTCCTCATTTTATAAGTTAGTGCAACAAGACATTAATCGAGCTATTGTATTAATGGGTCCAAGGCGAGTGGGTAAAACTGTGATGGCATTTCAAGCAATAGATGCCTTATTAACAGAGGGCATTAGCCCATATAATGTTTTATATATTTCTTTGGAAACGCCACTATACACTGGTATGGCGCTAGAAAAAATAGTCAATATGTTTCAAGACATACACCAGCACAGTCGTCAAGAGAAACTGTTTATCATTTTTGATGAAATTCAATATTTACCAAAATGGGAAATTCATCTAAAATCTTTGGTGGATTCTTATTCTACTTATCAATTTATTGCCACTGGTTCTGCAGCGGCAGCATTGAAACTTAAAAGCAAAGAATCGGGTGCAGGGCGATTTACAGATTTTTTATTGCCACCTTTGACTTTCTCAGAATATTTGGCTTTTATTAAAAAAGAAGATACGCTCATTACTACAGATGGAGAAATCTTTAGTGTTATAGATATTGAAGCATTAAACGCTGAATTTATAAATTATCTAAATTATGGTGGCTACCCAGAGGCTGTGCTCTCTATTACCGCACAAAAAGACAGTGCCAGATATATTAAAAGCGATATTATTGATAAAGTCTTACTCCGAGATTTGCCCAGTATTTACGGCATTGCCGATGTGCAAGAATTAAACGCCCTTTTTACAACAATCGCTTATAACACTGGCAACGAAATAAGCCTAGAGTCACTTTCACAATCATCAGGCGTTTCCAAAAGCACCATTAAAAAGTATTTAACTTATTTAGAGGCGGCATTTTTAATCAAAACAGTTCACCGTGTTGATATCAACGCAAAAACATTTAAACGCGCCACTAGATTTAAAGTGTATTTAACCAATCCATCAATGCGAGCAGCCTTGTTTGGCACAATCGAAGAAGGTGATGAGGCAATGGGATCACTAGTAGAGACTGCAATATTTAGCCAATGGCTTCATATTGATAATAGGCTACATTACGCACGATGGAGCGATGGAGAAGTTGATATTGTCAACACATTAAACAACGAGTGCGTGGAGATTAAATGGTCTGATTTGGTTGTAAAAGATGCTAGAAAACTAAAGAGTTTTATTCAATATATCAAACAAAATAAAATTTTAAACAACACGGTAACAACCAAAACAATCTCTCAAGAGCGTATTATCAACGATACACTCATTGAGTTTTTACCGAGTGCTTTATATGCTTACAAACTGGGTAAAAATATTCTTAAGCACTGATAAATTTTAATGGGATTTTTTCCTTAGCCACCATAACAACAGCAATAATTGCAACAATAACAATGGAATGGTTGACAGTAGCACAACTTCCCAGCCAAAATTAAACACAAACCAACCTGCGGACAATGAGGCGATGGCTTGCGTGACAAAAATCAGAAAATCGTTGATGGATTGCACTTTAAATTTTTCAGCATCATTATAAGCGCGTGTCAATAAACTGGTGGTGCCGATAAATAAAAAATTCCAACCAAGTCCCAATAAAATCAGTGCCACCCAATAATGACTTAAACTGTGGTTATAACCAATAACGATACAGACTAAATATAGCACAATGCCGACAATCATCATTTTACTCAGTCCAAATAATTTAACAATCATTGGGATAAATAAAGAAGGCAGAAACATAGCAATCACATGGGATTGAATGACAAATTTAGTTTGCATCAAAGAAAAACCGTCAATAATATGCATACTCATTGGGGTGGCAGTCATAATATAACTCATAATGACATAGCCCACCAAGGCACTAGACATGGCAACGATAAACACAGATTGTTTGGTAATTATTTTTAAACTTCTGCCCGATGACTTTCGCTTGTTTTCAGGAATGTGCTGTGATTGATAAAACCACAACAACAAGAATGCCAATACAAAACAACCGCTGAGCAACACAAACGAACCAACAAAAGGCGTATTAAACCAGTCTTTTCCCAATGTTGCCAGCTCTGGTCCTAGAAAAGCAGAAACCAAACCACCAGTCAGCACTGCCGAGGTTGCTGTTGCACTGAGGTTTTTATTCACACTTTCAATGGCGGCAAATCTAAATTGGTACATAGTTGCCATAGTAATACCAAATAAGAAAGTGGACAAGCAAAATAAATAAAAGGACTGCGCTTGCAAAGCGATAATAGCAAGCACAATGATGACAATTGTATACACACAAACCCCTAAAAAAGTGCGCTTCCTGCCGATTTTAGACATCACATAAACAACAGGAAAAATACTACTAGCCGTACCTATCACCAGCATTGCCACTGGCAGAGTAGACAAGCCGTCATAAGGCGACAAAGATTGCCCGATAATGCCGCCAATAAAAACGATAAAAATACTTAGTGACATAAACAACGATAAGCTGATTGTCAACAACCAAACATTACGAGGCAGTGCGTACATTTATGTTTTAACAGGTTTGTGCCAGTTTTTGAGTACAGCCTGCTTAGCGCGACTTAGGCTGAGTTGACCATCTGGCACATCTTTAGTGATAGTTGAGCCTGCACCGATGGTGGCATTTTTACCGATCGTTACTGGTGCAATAAGTTGCGTATCTGATCCGATAAAAGCACCATCGCCAATCTGCGTTTGGTGTTTATTAACCCCGTCATAATTACAAGTAATCACACCTGCACCTATATTAACCCCTGCACCCATCACGGTATCGCCCACATAACTTAGGTGAGAGATTTTTGAATCCTTGCCGATGGTGGATTTTTTTACCTCAACAAAGTTGCCAATCTTGGCGCTTTCACCAATATTAGTGTCAGGGCGAATGCGTGCAAATGGCCCGATAGATGCCCCATTGCCAATAACGGCATCTTCAATAACTGAATTAGGAAAGATAACTACATTATTGCCAATTTTAGCGTTTTTTATTATACAATTCGGTGCAATTGTCGTATTATTCCCAAGCGAAACATCGCCCTCAATCACCACATTAACATCAACTTCACAATCGTGCCCAAAATTAAGCGTTCCTCGGCAATCAAAACGCGCAGGGTCTTTTAGCATTAAGCCCTGTTGCATAAATTGATGTGCTTGATTTTGCTGCAAGACTCTTTCTAATTCTGCCAATTGCACTTTATCATTCACACCCGCCACCTCACTGTCATTTTCTGCAATGACCGAGGCAATTGTTTTGCCATCTTTCACCGCCATTGCAATAATATCGGTCAAATAAAGCTCGCCTTGTGCATTGTTTGCATCTAAATTGCCCAGATAAGTTTTCAATAAACCACTGTCAAGCGCCATAATGCCTGTATTTACTTCACAAATCGTAAGTTGCTCAGCATTCGCATCTTTTTGCTCAACAATCGCCTGAATTTGATTATCCTTACGCATAATACGCCCATAACCTGTTGGATTATCAAGCATCACCGAAAGGAGTGCCACACCACTTTTTTGTGCTTGAACGATTAGGTTTTCTAAAGTTGATTGGCGGATAAGTGGCACATCACCATACAACACCAAAGAAATTGAATCGTCATTGATATACGGCATAACCTGCTGAACTGCATGACCCGTGCCCAGTTGTTCGCTCTGCTCTACCCAGCTGATTGAATCATCATCAAAGGCTTGACGCACTTGCTCAGCGCCAAAACCAACCACGACGAACACTTGTGAGCAAAGTGCCTGTGCCTGCATCAGTACATGCTCAAGTAAAGTCTTGTCTGATAGGACTTGTAAGACCTTTGGTTTGGTAGAATTCATGCGCGTGCCTTTGCCGGCAGCAAGAATGATGGTGTTAATGTTATTCATAATTGTATTTTACTCAACAATGGTATATAATGCTCTCCCTTTAGAGATTTAGATAAATAACAACATGAAAACAGACATCCACCCTAATTATGACACTGTAAAAGTAGTATGTTCATGCGGCAACACTTTTGAGTCACGCTCAACGATTGGCAAAGAAGAATTGCACTTAGATGTGTGCTCAAGCTGCCACCCTTTCTACACAGGTAAGCAAAAAATTATGGATAGCGCAGGTCGCGTTGAGAAGTTTAAATCTCGTTATGGCTCGTTTAAGCGCTAAACAAAGCCACTCACCTGATTAAAAAGCCACAGTTTGTGGCTTTTTTTATGCCCGACTACCTAGCAAAATCGCTATAATTACCCATTCACAATTTACTGACTTAAGACTATGTCATTTGACTACATTAACGCCCTATTAAAAAAGCCCACAACCCGCACGCCAATTTGGGTAATGCGTCAAGCAGGGCGCTACTTACCAGAGTATCGTGCCACCCGCAAAAAGGCGGGGGATTTTATGAGTTTGTGCAAAAATCCACAGCTGGCTTGTGAAGTTACCCTGCAGCCCATTGATAGATTTGATTTAGATGCGGCCATTTTATTCTCTGATATTTTGACCATTCCTGATGCCATGGGACTAGGCTTGTATTTTTCGGAAGGCGAAGGTCCGAAATTTAAAAACCCGATTCAAAATTTGCAAACTATTGAGCAATTACCAACCGACCTCAATAACGATTTAACTTATGTTTTTGATGGTGTTTCAACCATTAAAAAAGCCCTCAACAACCGTGTGCCCTTGATTGGTTTTAGTGGCAGCCCATGGACGCTAGCAACCTATATGATTGAAGGCGGCAGCAGCAAAACCTTTGCCAACACCAAAAAGATGCTGTTTAATGAACCAAAAGCCCTACATTTACTGTTAGACAAATTAACCCATAGCGTCATTGCCTATCTTAACCAACAAATTTTATCAGGTGCTGATAGCGTGATGATTTTTGACACTTGGGGCGGTGTGCTATCTAAGCAAAATTACCTGGATTTTTCACTGGACACTATGGCAAAAATTGTAAAGGGTGTCAAAGCCAAGCATCCCAATATCCCCATCACATTGTTTAGCAAAAACGGTGGCAAATACCTCACTTATATTGCCGATACGCTCTGTGATGGTATTGGCATCGACTGGACAGTGGAGTTGGGTGATGTGCAAAACCAAATTGGCGATAGGGTTGCCATTCAGGGTAACCTTGACCCCGCTGTTTTATACGCATCGCCCGAGGTAATTGAAAAAGAGGTACAAAAAGTAATGCGTCAATTTAAGGGCGATACAGGTCATATTTTTAATTTAGGGCACGGTATCACCCCAGATGTTGACCCTGAAAATATGGCGGTTTTAGTGGAAGCGGTACATAATTTTAGATCCAACCAATAGGAGAAAATATGAAAAATCTAATCAACACTGCAATTGTCAGCCTAGCACTGCTTATTAGCAATTACGCCTTGGCAAATTTTCAAGATGGATTAGACGCTTATAACAAACAAGACTATACTGCCGCATTTAAAGAGTGGCAACCCTTAGCCAAACAAGGAAATGCAGATGCGCAAAATAATCTTGGAGCGATGTATGCCAATGGCAAAGGGACATCAAAAGACGCTAAGCAAGCCGTGTATTGGTATCAAAAAGCAGCTGCGCAAGAAAATACAGGCGCACAATATAATCTTGGGGTTATGTACACTAACGGTAAAGGGGTGTCAAAAGACGCTAAGCAAGCCGTATATTGGTATAAAAAGGCAGCTGAGCAAGGGTATGCAGGTGCACAATACAATCTTGGGGTTATGTATGCCAACGGCGAAGGGGCGTTACAAGATCTGTCCAAAGCCAAATACTGGATTAAAAAGGCTTACGAAGGTGGCAATGCAAGGGCTAAAGAAGCGTTGGGTGCTTTTGAGCTGTGAAAGCCTTAAACAACTAAAAACAAAAAAATGAGCAGCCTAGCCAAAATATTTAATGTCTTAAAAAAACAAGGGCAAAAAGTAAGGCGTCAATTTAAGGATGATACAAACCCTATTTTTAATTTAGGGCACCACATCGCCCCAGATGTTAACCCTGCAAATATAGCTGTTTTAGTGGAAGCGCTACATAATTTTAGATCCAGCCAATAGGAGAAAACATGAAAAATCTAATTAACATTGCAATTGTCAGCCTAACACTGCTTATTAGCAATTACGCCTTGGCGGATTTTCAAGATGGGCTCAATGCTTATGACAAACAAGACTACGATGCTGCATTTGAAGAATGGCAACCCTTAGCCAAACAAGGAAATGCAGATGCGCAAAATAATCTTGGGACTATGTATGCTAATGGCAAAGGGGTGTTAAAAGACGCTAAGCAAGCTGCGTCTTGGTATCAAAAAGCAGCTGAGCAAGAAAATGCAGGTGCACAATATAATCTTGGGAATATGTATGATTTTGGCAAAGGGGTGTTAAAAGACGCTAAGCAAGCTGCGTCTTGGTATCAAAAAGCAGCTGAGCAAGGATATGCAAAAGCACAATCCAATCTTGGGGCTATGTATGATTTTGGCAAAGGGGTGTTAAAAGACGATAAGCAATCCGCGTATTGGTATCAAAAAGCAGCTGATCAGGGGGATGCAAAAGCACAATTTAATCTTGGGGTTAAGTATACTTTTGGCAAAGGCGTGTTAAAAGATTATAAACAAGCTGTGTATTGGTATCAAAAAGCAGCCGATCAGGGGGATGCAAAAGCACAATCTAATCTTGGGACTATGTATGCTTTTGGCAAAGGCGTGTTAAAAGATTATAAACAAGCCGTGTATTGGTATCAAAAAGCAGCTGATCAGGGGTATGCAAAAGCACAATCCAATCTTGGGATTGCGTATGCTTTTGGTAAAGGCGTGTTAAAAGATGATAAGCAAGCCGTATATTGGTATCAAAAAGCAGCTGATCAGGGGCAGGCACAAACACAATTTAATCTTGGGGTTAAGTATGCTTTTGGCAAAGGCGTGTTAAAAGATGATAAACAAGCCGTGTATTGGTATCAAAAAGCAGCCGATCAGGGGTATGCAGAAGCTCAGTCTATTCTTGGGGTTATGTATGCGAATGGCAAAGGGGTGTTAAAAGATGATAAGCAAGCTGTGTATTGGTATCAAAAAGCAGCTGATCAAGGACTTGCAGAGGCGCAATACAATCTTGGGTTTATGTATGTCAATGGCAAAGGCGTATTAAAAGATTATAAGCAAGCTGTGTATTGGTGTCAAAAATCAGCTGATCAGGGATATGCAAAAGCACAATCCAATCTTGGGATTGCGTATACTATTGGCAAAGGCGTGTTAAAAGATTATAAGCAAGCCGTGTATTGGTATCAAAAAGCAGCTGATCAGGGGTATGCAGAAGCTCAGTCTATTCTTGGGGTTATGTATGCTAATGGCAAAGGCGTGTTAAAAGATCTGTCTAAAGCAAAATACTGGATTAAAAAGGCTTACGAAGGTGGCGACTCAAAGGCTAAAAAAACATGGAATACCTTTGAGTTATGGAAGCATTAAACAACTAAAAAACAAAAAAATGAGCAGACCAGCCAAAATATTTAATGTCTTAGAAAACAAGGACAAAAAGTAATGCGTCAATTTAAAGGTGATACAAACCCTGTTTTTAATTTAGGGCACGACATGACCCCAGATGTTGACCCTAAGAATATGAAAATATTGGTAGATTGCGTACATACATTTAGTAAGAGGCAGGTGTTATGAACATATTAGATATTAAAGTTAAAAATTTAGGTAGATTTAAAGGTGGCACAGTAAAAGTTCGCCCTCTAACTGTACTGACGGGTGAAAATGGCACAGGTAAGAGTTTTTTTACCAAAACGCTGTATTCCGTTTTTAGTATTGTTAATAAAAATTTGCTTTATATTGACGCTACTAATAATATTCAAGTGAGTGGTGCTATCATTGATGCTTTTGATCAATCTTTAACGCGCAAAGGCGAAGAAGATAAAAAAAATATCCAATTATTAAAAGCAACCCTTAACGAACTTCACTCTCTATTAATGGATAGGAAAGATTACCCTATAGGTGCTTATATTCATGCCTGTTCCACTACAACCAATACACAGATTGAAAACTTTAATAAATTTATAGGTTACTTAGATAAATTAGAAAAAAAACAAAAATTTAAATCTGTGAGTTATTTTGCTGATATTTTAAGACAACATTTAAACCCTTTAATCCTTAATTTAACAAAAGGAAAAGAAAGGTATGTTGAGCTATTAGACGAGACTTTAAAAAAAGAATTACAAGAAAATTTCCAAATAGCCAACATATCAGAACTGGTTTCTTTTGATGAAGAAGAAACTAATCTATCTACCGATGGACTTAACCTATCTTTTGATACAAAAAATATTATTGATTTTAGTTTAAAGTCTGATTTTATTAACGATATATCCAGTCTTTCAAGAGTTGTATTCTTTGAATCTCCTGCTTATTGGAGCGTTAGAGATGCTTTAAACGAATCCAAAGAAGTAAGGGAAATAGGGGATCTAACAGGTGTATCAAAATATTTCTATGATTTAGATGAAACCTTAAACACCAAATCAACCAACCCACCATTAGAAATTATTTCAAAATTGGCAACTGAATTAAAAACAGAAATTGGTGGCAAGTTTATTTTTGAAAGTGGTCGCCTGTCCTTTGTTGATGATTCTGGCAGAAGTGTTGATAAAAACTTAATTTCTTTTGGTATGACAAATTTAGGCATGATTCAGGCATTGTTAAAAAACAATGTAATAAGTGAAGGCTCGTTCGTCTTTTTCGATGAGCCAGAGACCAGCTTACACCCCGCTTGGCAAGTCTTATTAACCAAAATCTTAATCAAATTGGCAGAAAGTGGCGTTAATGTAGTGATGGCAACGCACAGCTTGGACATGATAAAGGCGTTAGAAGTTCATACCAAAGGAAAAGACGGCAATTTTATTGCGGTTAATCATTTTACAAAGGAAGGTGGCTTGCTTGAATTTGATTCCAACGACATTACTGAGAATTTAATAAAATCAAGAAATGAATTGATGAATGCTTATGAGGGTTTGTTTTTGAGTGAATTATACAATTCTGAAAACGATGGATAACTTCAAGAAATTTTGCAAGCAAATAAAACAAGCACCAAATAGAGGCGTGGAAGAAAATGCGGAATGTAGTGCGATTAAATTTGACGATGACGATGGGCTTGTAGCAAGTTTAACGGAAAATTACGCCGATCAGTGCAGAGTTGATTATGTCGAAATAATTGAGAACGGTTTAATTTTGATTGAAATGAAAGATTTACAATCAAAAATACTTGAGAATTTTGAAAGAAGACCTACTCAAGAAGAGTTAAGTGGTATTTTTGACAATATGATTAAAAAATTCAAACATTCTATAACTTTGATGGCAGAGATAAAGCCTGATTTAATACCCATTACAAATTATTTAGTCTGGAAAAATGATACTGAGACCAACTTAATGGATAAATATTTACCCAAAGAATTTAAAGATAGACCTTATCAGATTTGCAGAACCAATGAAATTTTCGCTAAATTATCAACACTTGGTACCCGATTATGTCAAGAATAAAAAACATCTTTCAAAGCCTAAAAAAACAAGGACAAAAAGCCTTTATTCCATTTATTACCGCAGGTGATAGCGGCTTAGATAATACCTTTGAACTCATGCAAACATTAGTTGCCAATGGTGCCGATGTGATTGAACTCGGTGTGGCGTTTTCAGACCCGATGGCAGATGGGCCTGTGATTGCCAAGGCGCATGAACGAGCACTAGCAACAGGGGTGAGTTTGCACGATGTGTTAACTTTGGTAAAAAAATTCAGACAAACCAACGACACAACTGCAATCGTTTTGATGGGCTATCTCAATCCAATTGAGGTGTTTGGCTACCAAGCCTTTGCCAACGCTGCACAAGCAAGTGGCGTGGATGGCGTGCTAGTGGTGGATATGCCACCTGAAGAGGCAAAGGATTTAAAGGTGTGCTTGGATAGGGCAGAGATTGATTTTATTTTTTTAGTAGCGCCGACCACCACCAATGAGCGCTTAGCGGCTTTAGCCGATATCGCCTCTGGCTTTGTTTATTTTGTCTCACTCAAGGGCGTAACTGGTGCTGGGCACCTAGATATTGACGCCGTGAATACAAATATGCGTAGAATCCGCCAATTCATCAACTTGCCTATTGGTGTTGGCTTTGGCATTAAAGACGCAGCAACTGCCAAGGCGGTTTCTAAATTAGCAGATGCAGTGATTGTTGGCTCGTCATTAGTGTCATTTGTTGAGAAATATAATAAGAATAAGGCTAAAATGCTAGCTAATGTTGGTGCATTGGCAAACGAGATTTCAAAAGCAATTAAGGAGTAACTATGAGCTGGTTAGAAAAAATCCTACCTTCTATTACCAATGTTGTTAAAAAGAACATTCCAGAAGGCTTGTGGAGCAAGTGCCCTAAATGTGAAGCTACACTGTATGCAGAGGAATTAAGGGGTTTAAATTATGTTTGTCCAAAGTGCGACCACCATATGCGACTCTCTGCACGCATCAGACTCGATAGTTTTTTGGATGAAGAAGGTCAAACAGAAATTGCACCTAATTTAGTTGCCGTTGACCCTTTAAAGTTTAAAGACCAAAAGAAATATAAAGAACGCATTATTCAAGCGCAAAAAACCACCAATGAAAAAGACGCTTTAGTGGTAAAAAGTGGCACGCTACACGGGATGAGTGTTGTTGTGGCTGCCTTTGATTTTAAATTTATGGGTGGCTCAATGGGGTCAGTCGTAGGCGAAAAATTTGTCCGCGCAGCACAACTCAGTATGGATACTGATGTGCCGCTGGTTTGTTTTTCAGCATCTGGCGGTGCGCGTATGCAAGAAGGCTTGTTTTCACTCATGCAAATGAGCAAAACATCACTGGCACTCAAATTACTAAGCAACAAAAAAATTCCATTTATCTCAATTTTAACCGACCCAACCATGGGCGGTGTTTCTGCCAGTTTTGCTATGCTAGGCGATATTCACATTGCCGAGCCAAATGCACTGATTGGTTTTGCTGGACCCAGAGTCGTGGAGCAAACCGTGCGAGAGGAGTTGCCACCAGGTTTTCAACGCAGTGAATTTTTGCTTGAAAAAGGCGCCATTGATATGATTGTACATCGCAGGGATTTACGCGACAAAGTGCACCAACTACTACAAGCGCTACATGGCTAAATACAAAATTTTATACAAACTCACGCACGCAAGTGGTGAATTGGTTGATGCCTCGCTTGACACCCCTTTTGAATTTGAAATTGGCGACGGGCAACTTGACCCTTGCCTGGAATCTTGCATTAAAGAAGCAAAAGTGGGCAAACTGCAAACCTTCTTGTTAAGTGCTGATGAGGCTTTTGGTCAGGCTGATGGCACCGCCATTCAAGTGATGAATCGCGCTGAGTTCCCTAAGGAGTTAGGCATTGAGCTTAATAATGGCGTTGAATTTAAAACACCCACCGGCGATTCCTATGTAGGCTGTATTGATAAAATTGATGGCGATGATATTACCGTGAATTTTAATCACCCTTTAGCAGGTTGCGATGTCTCATTCCAAGTAGAAATACTTGAAAAATCTAAAAGCCCTCAATGAAAGTGCTACTTGCCAATCCACGAGGCTTTTGCGCAGGGGTTGAACGCGCCATTGAAATCGTTGAGCGGGCATTAGAATTACATGGTGCGCCTATTTATGTGCGTCACGAAGTCGTGCACAATAAGTTTGTAGTAGATGGACTTAAAACCAAAGGCGCAATTTTTGTTGAAGAAATTGATGAAGTGCCAACAGGCAAAGTGGTAATTTTTAGTGCGCATGGTGTATCAAAGGCAGTGCGCAAACAAGCCAATGAACTCGGCGGCATTATTTATGATGCCACCTGCCCACTGGTAACCAAGGTCCATAAAGAAGTGATGCACAAACAAAAACAAAACCATCAAGTCATCTTAATTGGGCACGAAGGACACCCTGAAGTAGAAGGCACGCTTGGGCAATCAAACCAAAGTTCAAGTGTTGCGTTGATTGAAACCGTTGCAGATGTGGATAAGTTAAATTTAGACAGCGAGCAGCTTTCTTATACAACACAAACCACCCTGTCTATTGATGATACTCAGCAAATTGTCGATGCACTAAAGCATAAATTCCCTGAGATTGAAGCCCCGCAAAAAGCGGATATTTGTTATGCCACACAGAACCGACAAGACGCCGTTAAAACACTCATGCAAGATTCTGATGTGTTGTTGGTATTAGGCTCTAGCAACTCTAGCAACTCAAATCGCTTGAGAGAGATTGCCGAAAAAATGCAAAAAAACGCTTATTTGATTGATGGTGCAAACGAAATTCAACCAAGTTGGCTAACAGGCGCTAACACTATCGGTGTAACAGCAGGTGCATCAGCACCGGAAATATTAGTGCAAGAAGTTATTGATTATTTACGCGACCACGGTGCAAACGAAGTGATTGAAGTAGGTGGCGTAAAAGAAAACACACACTTTCCAATACCAAAACAACTAAGATAAAAATAAGGAGAAATAACAATGTCAAAAACAGCACTCATTTGTGGCTCTTACGCCTTTGATTCTATTATGGTTTTTCACGACCAATTTAAAAACCATATCTTGCCCGACAAAGTACATATGCTGAATGTCTCATTCTTAGTGCCCACAATGCGCAAAGAGTTTGGCGGGTGTGGTGGTAATATCGCTTACAATCTACATTTACTAGGTGCAAACTCAGTGCCAATGGCAACCGTAGGCGACGATTTTGCTCCTTATAGAAACTGGATGGACTCTCATCATATGAATACCACGCATATAAAAGTCATTGAAGGCACTTACACAGGTCAAGCCTTTATCACCACCGATATGGACGACAACCAAATTACCGCCTTTCACCCTGGGGCAATGAGTGAGTCACACCAAAATAAGGTTAACGATGTTTCTGTGACTGATATTGGCATCGTCTCACCCGATGGACGCGACGGTATGATTCAGCACGCCCAGCAATTTGCAGATAGCAATATTCCTTTCATTTTTGACCCAGGTCAGGGCATGCCGATGTTCTCAGGCGCAGAATTAACCACCTTTATTGAGCAAGCAAACTATGTAGCAGTCAATGACTATGAATCACAAATGTTACAAGACAAAACAGGCTTGGATTTATCCACCATCGCCTCAATGGTAGACGCACTCATTATCACCAAAGGGGGCGAAGGCAGCGAGATTCACACAGCAGGTAACATCATTAACATTGCCCCAGCCAAAACGCAATCTACCCAAGACCCAACCGGCTGTGGCGATGCTTACCGCGCAGGCTTGTTATACGGCTTGATGAATGACATGGACTGGCAAACCACAGGGCAACTTGCAGGACTTTTAGGTGCAATTAAAATCGCCCACCTCGGTACGCAAAATCATAAATTTGACCTAACTGAGATAGAGCATTTGTATCAACAAAATTATGGCGAATCTTTATTTTGAGCTACAATCCCAAGTATTAGAGTTTTTACAAAATCAGGCACCCTGATTTTGCTGCCTAAATTCAAATTCTAAGTGCAACTTTTTGCTGGTTAATGATACCTACGATATCTTGCTTTTTTTTAAGCGTAAAAGTTACACTTAAAACTTGAATGAGCGATCTAAAATAATCTTGTGAAAACAAATAGCAGACAGCCATCCTAATACATCAGTATTCATCCAAAGGTACAAACTTATCTCATTGCACACAGAATGATTTAGATGATATAGCGCAGCTACTTAATGCTCGACCTAGAAAAAGGTTTGACTTTAGAACCCCTCAAGATATCATGAGACAAATTTTAACTGAGAATATTAATAGAGACCTTTGCATAAATAGGAACAATCATCAGAAACCCACTTTTCACCCACTTGGCGATTTTTTAAACCCAGCCTTAGCCCTGCTAGGACAAGGTTTAAAGAAATCACCAATTGGGCAAAAATTGGATTTTGCTAATCATCCCTATTTATGCAAAGGTCTCTAATAGTGTTACACTTAGACTTTGAATCTAAGGTGCTTTTTTCCATCCTTGAGGTTGTTATAACTTCAGCACCTACAACTACTTTCTTATGCAACGAACCGATAGAGACCAAAACTTAGAAGTAGAGTAAGCAAACGGCCTGCCAAATTTTGCAGACAATGCAATTGCATTACCTGATTCCTTAGCTGTTGTAGAAGTCCATAAATACTTCTGCTGTTTGCTGCCTTGATCAGGAGATGGAATCTTAAGGAAACCACTGTAGAATTGAGTCCATTTGACAAGTTCAGCATTTAATTCCCCCCATGTCGGCACTTTAAAATTAACAGGACAAATTGCTTCGCCAAAGTTGTATTTTCTACCATAAGACTGCGTATCACTTCTTGAAGTTGCTACACGCTTAGCCCCTAGGCTTCTATCAAGCCATATCCTGCCTGTTCTAGGAGATTTCAGAGTTATATAATCTTGATTGTCAAAACGGATAGCTTTTGAAGCAAATGTAAAGCTTATATTAACCGTATTACCTACCTTAGAATCACCTGCATCAGCATCACCAACAAAGGCTGCGCTGACCGTTACCGTCTCAACAGTGCTGTTAGTAATAGTAGCTGTGTAGGTACCATCAGCATTACCGCTCACTGATGATAGTGTTGCAGAACCGTTCACAGACATCGTTACTGTTAAACCGCCAGTCGTTAGGTTATTGTCGTTAACATCCTTAGCTTGCATAGTGATTGTTGAGGTGCTTGTCCCATCTGCAACAACATTGGTTGGGTTGGCAGTTAGAGTTGAGTGTGCTGCTATAGCTACGCCTGATATACTATCAACAGTGGTTCTCAAAACTTTTTCAACACGAATCTTATTAGACCTCTCAACTGGATTAAGGTCGGTTAAGTTAACGATACCCGTATTTCTAAAAGGCTTGCTATCAATCTTTTGTTAATTGCTTTGTTACACATTTTGTTCCAATGACTCATAGCCTTGCCTTTGGGTTTTTTACGCATAATGCCACATCGAAGTTTTTGCGCTTTAAGTGCTGCACTATTAGCTTGAATTGTAACTGATTAATAATTATGGTGTTTGTGTAAGGTTTTTGGCGTTAATTTGGATTTTTTAGTTTAATGCAGGGGTCTTAATTGGGCAAAAATTGAATTTTTTCAATCCTCTCTATCTCTATTTTATGCAAAGATATCATGGTGTTTTTAAAGATTTAGACTTATCGAAATTTGAATTTTTTTATTTTAAAAATGCAGTTAAAAGTGTTGTGGTATTATTCTGATTTAATTTAAATCAATATTGGGGAAACCAACCATGCAAACAAAAACCAGTCAAACTAAAACACAAAAAGCCGTTAAGCAGCCTAAGCAAGAAATGACACCTTTGATTAAACACAATGTTGCAGTGGGCGACTCATCTCCTGTGATTGATTTAGATCCTATGGCAGGCATCCAATCTAGTAGTTCAGTCGCCACAGGCATAATACAAATCGCCACAGGAGTTGCTTTTGATGCAGACATTGCAGATACCACTGATACGGATATTAAAACCATTAAAGTGGTGTTAGGCGGTGCTGGCTTGAATGAAGCAAACGATAAATTAATATTGGATGCTGAGCTTGCGTTAAATGCTGATTTTGCCAAAGTAACGGGTAAAACCATTGGCACAGTGAGTGGTTTAGAATATAGCTATACACATGCCTCTAAAACCTTAATCATCAGCAAAACCTCAGGTACTTTTAACCCTGCTGATGTGGCAAAAATAGTAGAAGCCATTCAACTTAAAAACACCGATGCAGGCTCACAACTTGGCACCAGAACAGCTACCATTACTTATACAGACACTAATGGCAATGAATCGGAGTCAGCAACAGCTGCGCTGAGTGTTGCTTTGTATCGTGGCTTTGTTATTAATGGCGAGGCGGAAAACGACCAAAGTGGCCACTCAGTCTCCAGCGCAGGCGATGTCAACGGCGATGGCTTGGATGATTTGATTGTGGGTGCCTATCAGGCTCACCCAAATGGCAATAATTCAGGTAAATCTTACATTGTGTTTGGCAAGGCTAACGGCAGTACCATTAATCTGAGTACCATTGCTGATGTAAACAACTCTACAGGGGGCTTTGTGATTAATGGTGAGGCAGCGGGTGATCGTAGTGGCTGGTCAGTCTCCAGCGCAGGCGATGTCAACGGCGATGGCTTGGATGATTTGATTGTGGGTGCTTGGGATGCTAAGACAGAGGCAGGTAAATCGTATGTTGTGTTTGGTAAAGCCAACAGCAGTGCCATTAATCTGAGTGCTATTGCTGATGCGAGCAACCCTCTAGGGGGCTTTGTGATTAATGGTGAGGCAGCAGGTGATCGTAGTGGCTACTCAGTCTCCAGCGCAGGCGATGTCAACGGCGATGGCTTGGATGATTTGATTGTGGGTGCTTATACTGCCAATCCAAGTGATAAACCAGCTGCAGGTAAATCTTATGTTGTATTTGGTAAGGCCGACAGTAGTGCCATTGATCTGAGTGTGATTGCTGATGCAAACAACCCTTTAGGGGGCTTTGTGATTAATGGTGAGATGGCGAGTAATTTTAGTGGCTTCTCAGTCTCCAGCGCAGGCGATGTCAACGGCGATGGCTTGGATGATTTGATTGTGGGTGCTCCATATGCCAATCCAGATGGTAAATTAGAGACAGGTAAATCTTATGTTGTGTTTGGTAAGACCAACAGCAGTGCCATTAATCTGAGTGCTATTGCTGATGCAAGCAACCCTCTAGGGGGCTTTGTGATTAATGGTGAGGCAAAGTATGATTATAGTGGCCGCTCAGTCTCCAGTGCAGGCGATGTCAATGGCGATGGCTTGGATGATTTGATTGTGGGTGCCTATCAGGCTGACCCAAATGGCAATCATTCAGGTAAATCTTATGTTGTGTTTGGAAAGACTAACAGCTGTGCCATTAATCTGAGTGCCATTGCTGATGCAAGCAACCCTTTAGGGGGCTTTGTCATTAATGGCGAGGCAGAGCGTGATTATAGTGGCATCTCAGTCTCCAGCGCAGGCGATGTCAATGGCGATGGCTTGGATGATTTGATTGTGGGTGCCTATCAGGCAAATAACAATAATCCAGGTAAATCTTATGTTGTGTTTGGTAAGACTAACGGCTGTGCCATTAATCTGAGTGCCATTGCTGATGCAAGCAACCCTTTAGGGGGCTTTGTCATTAATGGCGAGGCAAAGTATGATTATAGCGGCTTCTCAGTCTCCAGCGCAGGCGATGTCAATGGCGATGGTTTGGATGATTTGATTGTGGGTGCTAGGTATGCTGATCCAAGTGGGAAATTATCTGCAGGTAAATCTTATGTCATCTTCGGCAAAACCGACACCAATGCCGTAGACTTGATAAAACTGGGCGATAATTCCCAATACGCCATTGATTATCTCGGTGATAAAAACGCCAACACACTCATAGGCACCCATAGCGATGAAATCTTCGTTGCCGGCGCCGGCAACGATACCTTAACAGGCAATGGTGGCATGGATGTATTTAACGCCGGCTTAGGCACAGATAGCATTCTCATTAACGCCAGTAATATCGCTGCATTAGAAAAAACCGGCGCAGGCAACCGTGCCCGTGTGGATGGCGGTGGTGGCGTTGATACTCTTAAATTAGACGGTGCAGGACTAACCTTGGATTTAACCAGTATCAGTAATACCCGTATTCAGGATATTGAAATAATTGATATTAGGGGCTCAGGCGACAATACCTTGAAGCTCAATCTGAATGACCTATTAGATGCTTCTACCAGTACTAATATTCTTAAAGTGTTAGGGGATAGTGGTGACACTGTGAATGCTTTAGGCTTTGTCAAGATGGCAAGCACCAAGACTGAGAATGGTATTACTTATAATGTCTATATTCATAGTGATGCCAATACTGATGCCAAAGCTGCACTTTGGGTTCAACGAGGTGTTAGCATTAAAGGTATGCAGCGTGGCTTTGTTATCAATGGCGAAACGGCAGACGATCTTGTTGGCATGTCAATCTCCAGCGCAGGTGATGTCAACGGCGATGGCTTGGATGATTTGATTATCGGTGTTAATGATGATTCAAATAAGGAAGGCAAAGCGTATGTGGTCTTTGGCAAACAAGACGGCACTGCCATTGACTTATCTGCTATTGCTTCTGGCATAGGGGGCTTTCTTATTAATAGTGAGACAATGAGTGACGATAGAGGCTCTTTTGGTCCCTCAGTCTCCTGTGCAGGCGATGTCAATGGCGATGGCTTGGATGATTTGATTTTAGGTGCTTATACTGCCGATCCAAATGGTAAATTAGATGCAGGTAAATCTTATGTTGTGTTTGGTAAAGCTAACGGCAGTGTTGTTAATCTGAGTGCCATTGCTAGTGCAAGCAACCCTTTAGGCGGCTTTGTTATTAATGGCGAGGCAGCGAGTGATTATAGTGGCTATTCAGTCTCCAGTGCAGGCGATGTCAATGGTGATGGTTTGGATGATTTGATTGTGGGTGCTAGTTATGCCGATCCAAGTGGCAAACCAGGTGCGGGTAAATCTTATATTGTGTTTGGTAAAGCCGACAGTAGCGCCATTGATCTGAGTGTGATTGCTAATGCAAACAACCCGACAGGTGGCTTTGTTATTAATGGCGGGGCAGCACATGATTATAGTGGTTGTTCAGTCTCCAGTGCAGGCGATGTCAATGGCGATGGCTTGGATGATTTGATTGTCGGTGCTTATTTTACCAATTCAAGTGCAGGTAAATCTTATGTTGTGTTTGGTAAAGCCGATAGTAGTGCCATTGATCTAAGTGTGATTGCTGATGCAAACAACCCTTTAGGGGGTTTTGTTATTAATGGCGAGGCAGCGAATGATTATAGTGGTAGCTCAGTCTCCAGTGCAGGCGATGTCAATGGTGATGGTTTGGATGATTTGATTGTAGGCGCTTATTTTGCCGACCCAAGTCATAAATCATCTGCGGGTAAATCTTATGTTGTGTTTGGTAAAGCCAACAGCAGTGCTATTAATCTGAGTGCTATTGCTGATGCAAGCAACCCTTTAGGCGGCTTTGTTATTAATGGTGAGGCAGCAGGTGATGCTAGTGGCTGCTCAGTCTCCAGTGCAGGCGATGTCAATGGCGATGGCTTGGATGATTTGATTGTGGGTGCTGTGTATGCTGATCCAAATGGCAACAGTTCAGGTAAATCTTATGTTGTGTTTGGTAAAGCCAACAACAGTGCCATTAATCTGAGTGATATTGCTAATGCAAACAACCCAACAGGGGGATTTGTTATCAATGGTGAAGTGGCAGGTGATCGTAGTGGTCACGCAGTCTCCAGTGCAGGCGATGTCAACGGTGATGGCTTGGATGATTTGATTGTGGGTGCTTATGGCGCCAACCCAAATGGTATCGACTCAGGTAAAGCTTATATCATCTTCGGCAAAACCGACACTAACGCCGTAGACTTAGCAAAACTGGGTGCTGATTCCAAATATACCATTGACTACTTAGGTGATGAGAATGCCAACACACTCACAGGTACCCGTAGCGATGAAATATTCGTTGCTGGCGCAGGTAACGATATCCTAACAGGCAACGGCGGTATGGATGTGTTTAATGCAGGTTTAGGCAACGACGACATCATCATTAACGCCAGCAATATCACTGCATTAGAACAAACTGGCGCAGGCAACCGTGCCCGTGTGGATGGCGGTGGCGGTACTGATACCCTTAAATTAGAGGGGGCAGGCTTAACCCTAGATTTAACCAAGATCAGTGATAGACGCATCCAAGACATTGAAGTTATTGATATTACAGGCTCAGGAGATAACACCCTAAAACTCAATTTAGATGATTTATTAGATGCTTCTACTAGCACCAATATTCTTAAAGTATTGGGTGATAGTGGTGATAAAGTCAATGCTGCTGGTTTTAGTGATTCAGCTATTGATAGAACTGTTGATGGTATCACTTATGATGTTTACACTCATGGTGATGCTAATACAAGCGCTAATGTTGAACTTTGGGTGCAACAAGAGATTGTTATGTTTTAGGATTAGACATAAGACAGATAATAAGGTTTGACAAAATGCAACGCTCCTATTTTTCGTACCGCGCTAAAGTAGAGGCTTGAGTGTTTACAATCATCTTATCAAACCATTTACCCTTGGTGGTATTCTGCCTAGGGGGAAATGTGCTCGTTTATAAATGAACAACCCATCTTGCTGGTATGGATAAATCCACATTAATACTGAGCCCTTCATGGCTGTAATCACCAACCAGATAGAATGATTTGTTAGGTCTCTTTAAGTAATTAACATTTGTACCTCCTTGTTTTATGTGAACACCTAAATATTAACATTTAGTAACTTTATACTAAATTTTAAGGTAGCATAAATAAATCATAATAACAAAAGAGGTAATCATGCAAACCAAAGTTAATAGCGTTGCTATCCGCGCAACAAATGCCACTGGTGCTGGCAAGACCAGTACGCTTAAAATAGGTGATAAAATTATTGTTACTGTTACTCTGAGTGAAACAGTCGTGGTAACTGGCGAACCTACATATACTATTAGTATGGGCGGTGTGAATAAGAGTGCCACTTATGTTTCTACTGCTTCTAACGCTAACATCTTAGTGTTTAGTTACACAATAGCCAGCGGTGACACGGCAACAACTGGCATAACTGCCACCACAACTGCCTTGTCTTTAAACGCTGGCAGCATTAAAGATACTACAGGCAACGCCATAGGATTAACCACACCAGCAGTAGTTAGTAGCGTAAACATAATAACCGTTGACGCCAAAGCCTCAAATGCTGTTGATTCAGACCCAGCCGCTTTATCACAAGAGGTGCAGCGTGGTTTTGTTATCAATGGTGAGGCAGTGAGTGATTATAGTGGTCACTCAGTCTCCAATGCAGGTGATGTGAATGGTGATGGCTTAGATGATTTGATTGTGGGGGCTTATCAAGCCGATCTGAGTGGTAAATCAGATGCAGGTAAATCCTATGTTGTG
>NZ_FQTR01000014.1 GCF_900128535.1 bacterium endosymbiont of Bathymodiolus sp. 5 South
TCAGGTGACGGCATACAATCGTTAGTTGGCTTGCAGTAAAACATTTGCTCATCTAAAATGTTAAGAGTTTCATCTGTGCGAATACCTGCAAATTGTGAAATTCTATCTGTCTTTGGATTGATACCAAAAGTCTCAAAATCATACCAATAAAATGTTTTCATAGTTGTGATCCTAAATTCAAATTCTAAGTGTAACTTTTTGTTGGCTAATAATACCTGATTCAAACTCTTTTGCAATTTTATGGAGAATTAATAATGAAAATGCTAAAAGTCTCAAAACTATAGTATAGAGCTCAGATCTTTGTGTCAATAGTTGTTAGAAAGTAAGGTTGTAAGCCCCTTTATCCTAAAAAATGTCCGTTTGTCTGTTTGTAAAATAAAAAAGTTGATTTTATTTACAATAGGAGTTTCTATCATTCTAAGGATAATCAAAATGAAAAAAATAACACTTTCTTTATTGTTGGTTTCAAGTTTGTCTTATGCGACAAATATTGAAATAAATATTAGCAATATCAAACCAATCGCTGGTAAATTGTCAATCGCACTTGATACTAAAGACACTTATAATAAAGACGATAAATCAAATAGTGTTTTTAGCGCTAGAAAAAAAATATCTACCTCTAAGCATAAAATTATCATTAGTGATGTTGATGCTGGTACTTATGCACTTTCTATTTTTCATGATGTAGATAATGACAATAAACTCAGCACCAATCTTCTTGGGATGCCGAATGAGGGTTATGGATTTTCAAACAATGTTGTTGGTAATTTTGGCAAACCAACCTTTAAAGAGGCTAGTTTTATTGTTAATGGTGAGCAAGAAACTATTAAGCTTAATGTGGCGTTGATTCGATGAATAGAAGGGAATTTATACGCTCAACTGGAGGTTTCGCACTCAGCAGTTTGGTATTTCCACATTTGTCATTTGCCCAACAAGACGAATGGATAACAGCCTTTAATCAAAACCTTAAAATTAAACCATGGCTTATCGGTTGGCAAGGTACAAATCAAGAAACACTGCAAACTGGAGCCCTTGAAGTTAAGGGGAAAATTCCACAATATTTAAACGGTTATTTTTATCGTAATGGTCCTGCACAAAATGAAGTCTATGGCAAACGCTATCATCATTGGTTTGACGGTGATGGGATGGTGCAAAAATTTCACATTGCCAATGGAAAAATTTCACATTTCGGCAAAATGGTTGATACACATAAATATTTGACTGAAAAACGACAACAAAAAATGTTGTTTCAAACTTTTGGCACTTATCTACCAAGGCGTATTACTAATGTGGATAAAATCAATGTTGCGAATATTAGTTTATTGCCATTAAATAAGCGTTTGTTTGCTTTGTGGGAGGGAGGCAGCGCTTATGAGATAAATCCTAAAACCTTAGCAACGATTGGCATTCAATCATGGTCGCCACAAACCAAAGGCTTACCATTCGGAGCGCATTATCGTCAAGATCAAGATGGTTCTATTTGGAATATTGGTTACGCCAGTTTAAATAATGCTATTGTGTTATGGCATCTTGATAGTCGTGGCAAACTCAAGCAATCTAAAGTCCTTCCTATTAAAAATGTACCAATGGTGCATGATTTTATGATCACTAAAAAATATTTAGTTTTATTACTGCCATCCTTTCGTTTTGATAAAGCTAAATTTATGAATAAGCATAGTTTTTTAGAGGCACATTATTTTGACAAGGATCAAGCGACAATTGTTTGGTTAATTGATAAAGACACTTTAAATATTCAGAAAACTTTTGAACTGCCAGCACAATTTGTCTTTCATTTTGTTAATGCATATGAGCAAGATAATGAAGTGGTTTTTGAATCTATGCGTTACCCTAATGCTGATATTTTTAATGCTTTTACCGAGGTAATGCGTGGTAGAAGCAATAAATTTACGGAAGCCTATCCATATCGAGTACGACTTAATTTAGAAAAAAACACAGTGATTGAAGAAAAGCTTAGCAATATTTATAACGAGTTTCCAAGTATTGATATCAATGAGACAGGGTTAGTGCACACACAAGTAGTTTCATTACAGCAACGAGGTGAACTTTTTTACAATTCTGTAGCAATAAATAATTATCAAACAGGAAAAGAGCAATATTTTTCTTATACTCAGCAATTGGCAGAAGAGCATTTACTGATCAAAGATGCACGCGGTAATGATTGGGTGGTGGGTACAACGCTGGATTACGGGGAAAAATGCACTAAAGTCAATATTTTTAACGCTAAAAAATTAAACGATGGTCCTGTTGCTGTGGCAAAATTACCTTATGTTTTGCCTTTGGGGTTTCATGGGAAGTTTATTAATGGCTAAAAATGCGATATTTATTATCATCCGTCTATGCAAAAGAAATTTTTAATACCACTGTTTATTACCCTTATCTTTAATACACTCATTGCAGTATTATTGTTCTTATTGCTGGGTAATATTGATTTTAATTCTTTGTTGTTTATTTCACATAGTATTGGATTGAGTGTTTTAGGGGCTAATTTTTTGATACCCTTTGAACAGTATTCAAATGATATTGGCAAAATTATTTCACACTCTTTGATGGGCTTATTGTTTGGTTTGATGATTGCATTTATTGGTCATCGCCTTATCTTTGGCATTGACTTAACTTACTTAATCATTTACCCTGCTTTATTCTTTAGTGTTGTTGCTGTGCTGATTTCTTGGTTGTATTTCAGTCGTTTAGATAACCAAGAAGCACTGGATAAAATTAAAAGAAAATTAAGTGTTGGTCATAAAAAATTGCACTGGGTCAAAACAGCTGATAGCAAAGGCAACATATTTTTGCTTAATGTAAAAGAGATTGAATATTTTCAAGCACAACAAAAATACACTTGTGTTTATAGCAAAGGTAGAGAATATTTAATTACCACGGGCATTAAAACTTTAATTACGCAGCTAGATACTAATTATTTTTGGCAAATTCATCGTAGTAGTATTGTTAACATAAGTTTTATTAGTCAAGTTTCTAAGAATGAACAGGATAAATTAATGGTTTATTTGTCTAGTGGCCAAGCGCTTCCTATTAGTCGTAATCACCTACATTTGTTTAAAAAAATGTAAATATTCATTTGTTCATTAACAAAAAACCCGGCATATAGCCGGGTTTTTAAATTCACAAACAACGGTGTTATTTTGGAATAACGTTTGCTGCTTGTGGACCTTTGTCACCATCTTCTAAATCGAATTCTACTTCTTGACCTTCGTCTAGTGATTTGTAACCGTCGCCTTCAATAGCACGGAAGTGAACGAATACATCGTCACCACTTTCTTGCTCAATAAAACCAAAACCTTTTTTTGCGTCAAACCATTTGACTGTTCCTGTTGTAGACATTTTGTCTCCTATAAATTATAAAAAAAACACCGAAAAAAAATCACCACCTTTATAACTTGTAGTTGATATAAAACAATCAATACACATAACAATAAACAGCAGCTGTATTCTTACCAGCGCTTTCTATTTTAACGATAGTTGAGCGTTTGTGTAAAGAAATTTCAAATTATCGTGAAAATTTAGGCTTTTTCCCGCGTCTGTTACTTTTTTCATTGTCTCGTTTATGGTTTCTGGAGAATTTTTTGCGCCCAGTTGTGCGTTTCTTATTGCTTGGTTTATTCCCGTCAGTTGTTGCTTTATTATTCTTTTCAGTGAGTTCTGTCATATTTAGGCGTTTGCCACAAACCACAGTTTTTTGCAACATTTTTAATACTTCGTTAGGCATTTCATCAGGTAAATCAATGGTTGAGCAATCATCAAAAATCTGAATTGAACCAATATATTCACTGTCCATATCAGCTTCATTGGCAATTGAACCTAAAATATTTCCGGGTTTCACATTGTTGTTATTGCCCACCTCAATACGATAGCGACACATTGGAATTTGTGGATGGTCTTTTAAAGGCGTGGCTTTGGTTGAGAGTGTTTTTGCCTCGCCTTGTGTTTGCTCTCTGCCAAAACTTTGCGCTTTATCTGAGATGAGTAATGGCTCGCTACCTTGTGCGATAAATGCCAATGCAGAGGCAATTTTCGATGATTCAATTGCTGGATTTTCTGTTTGGAATTCAGTGACTAACTTTTCAAATATTTCTAAATTCTGGTTGTTAATGGTTTGCGCTATGTTTTGTTTGAATGTTTCAACACGCTTGGCATTAATAATCTTAGCTGTTGGCAATTCAAGAGGGGCAATCTTTTGACGCGTAACCCGTTCAATGGTGCTGAGCATGCGTCTTTCACGATTTGATACAAATAAAATCGCCTCACCCGTTCGACCTGCACGACCCGTTCTACCAATACGATGCACATAAGATTCAGGGTCATGTGGAATATCGTAATTAACCACATGTGAGATACGCTCAACATCTAAGCCTCGTGCTGCCACATCAGTAGCAACAAGGATGTCAATCTTACCTTTTTTATAATTATTAATAATGCGTTCACGCTGAGTTTGTTGAATATCACCATTAATGGCTTCTGCTGAAAAGCCACGCGCAGAAAGTTTTTCTGCTAGCTCAACGGTCATGGTTTTAGTTTTCGTAAAAATAATCATTGCATCAAAGGTGATAACCTCAAGAATACGGGTTAAAGCCTCTAACTTTTGCGACAAGCCACCCACCATGCAATATTTTTGTGTAATCGTTGTTGCTGTTTCTGTTTTGGTTTTAACCTTAACAATCTTTGGCTGATTGAGAAATTTTTCTGCTACTTTCTTGATGACAGATGGCATCGTTGCTGAGAATAGGGCGATTTGACGCTCTTGTGGAATGTGCTCCATCACCCATTTAATATCATCAATAAAACCCATCTTTAGCATTTCGTCGGCTTCATCCAAGACGAATGATTTTAAATTATCCAGTTTTAAAGTGCCGCGTTTAATATGATCCATTACACGACCTGGTGTGCCAACGACTGCATGAACCCCACGCTTGAGTGGGCGTAGCTGCACATCGTAGGATTGCCCACCATAAATAGGCAATACATGGAAGCCTTTCATACCGCGTGCATAAGTTTGCACCGCTTCTGAGACTTGAATAGCCAATTCGCGCGTGGGCGCTAAGATAAGCAGTTGTGGTGCGTTGAGTTTTATATCAATCTGGTCAATCAACGGCAAGGCAAAGGCTGCCGTTTTTCCTGTACCTGTTTGTGCCTGACCAATAACATCATGACCATTGAGTAAGTAAGTGATACATTGCTCTTGAATCGGTGAAGGCGTTTCATAGCCAATGGAATCCAATACTTTTAAAATAGCATCAGATAGACCTAAATCACTAAATTTTGCTTGTGATTTTTTGCTTTCTTGGGTGTCAGACATAGTTGTTTGGTAGATAGGAAAAGAGCGCAATTATACACTGAGAGCGTCAGCAAACTAAGAGTGGATTTTGGATGATTATGTATATTTATACAAAGGTTCCTAGCCATGATTTATTTATTTTGATTAACACGGTATTGTTGGTATTAAGCTAACAATGCAAAAAATAGCATAAAAGTCAGGCTTTAGCGTATCATTTTATGCTTTGAAAGCAAGGTTTTTTATGAATTCTAAAAAAGAATTGTGGGTGTTGTTGGCTTCGTTTGTGTTGCCAATTGCACTGGGCACGGCATTTTTCTATTGGAATCCAACTGCCTTTACGGGTAATACCGTTAATTACGGTGAGTTTGTTAATCCTATTATTACCACGCAAAAACAAGATGTGGTGTTTTCTGAGGACACTCAAGGCGATTTGCAAGGACTGTGGACGCTAACTTATGTAACAAATACTTGCGATAATGCTTGCGAAAAAACCCTAAAAGATATGAAAACTATCCGTACTTTGATGAATGAAAATATGCGCCGTGTGCAAAGATTGTTATTGATTAGTGGCACCAGAAATTTACAAAAGACAGGTTTGTTAATTGCTAAGCCAAGTAATAAATTACAACAGAAATTAAGAAAATTTCCAGATAATAGTTTGTTCTTGATTGACCCACTGGGCAATGTAATGTTGCGTTACAATCCTCAATCTTTAGAGATTAAACGGGTGATTAAGGACCTTCAGCGTTTGTTTAAATATTCGCGTATCGGTTAACCAATAGAGCAAAGACTTATGCCATCATTTAGCGATTTACTTGGACTTTGTAAACTTAAAGTAGTAGCACTAATATTGCTAACAGCGGTTGTTGGCATGTTTTTGGCAGTGCCTGCGCCATATTTTCCTGACTTAATATTGGTTGCGCTTGCCTCTCTTGGTATTGGTTTGGCGTCAGCATCAGCGGCGGTGTTTAATCATATTGTTGATGAGCAAATTGATCTTCAAATGTCTCGCACCCATCAACGACCTTTACCGCAAGGCAAAGTGAGTCGCAATCAGGCGTTGGCATGGGGGGTGTTTTTAGGGGTGATTGGTTTGGGTATTTTGCAGTTATTTGTGAATACTATTACTATGGTATTGACTTTTATCTCTCTGATTGGTTACGCCGTGATCTATACGATGTATCTCAAACGCGCTACGCCACAAAATATTGTGATTGGCGGTGCAGCAGGGGCAGCGCCGCCGATTTTAGGTTGGACTTCAATCGCAGGTACACAAAATATTGAGTATGCTTTATTGTTGTTTTTGATTGTATTTGTTTGGACGCCGCCACATTTTTGGGCATTGGCAATTTTTCGGGTAGAGGAGTATCGAAAGGTCGATGTGCCGATGTTGCCAGTTACGCATGGTTTGGCTTATACTAGGGTACAAATTTTGTTTTATACGATATTATTAATATTGGTTACCTTGTTGCCTTATTTGTCAGGTATGTCAGGGTTGATTTATCTTGCTTCAGCTTTAATTTTGGGCTTTATATTTTTGGCATATGCGATTAGAATTTACAAAAATCCAGGTGATAATCAGATCGCTTGGCGCACTTTTATGTTTTCGGTTAATTATTTAATGTTGTTATTTGTGGCGTTACTTATTGACCATTATTGGTTAATGACACTAGGATAGAATAATGAAAGGATTAGGACAGGTATTTAAAGCAGTAACTTCAGCCATGATTGGCGTCGGCAAAAGAGAAGACCTTATTAAGGACTTTGAACGCACAGAAAAACAAGGTCCATGGCCTTATATTATTGTTGGCTTGATTATGACTGTTGGCTTTATTGGTGCGGTGATTGTTGTTGTCAAGTTAGTGTTGGCTTAATGGCGGTTTAAACACCTTGTGTATCAGCGTAATAATGCTGAGCAGTAATAATAATGCCACGGTATTGTGCAAGGTTGCAATTGCCATTGGTATTGACCACACCACATTTAAAATTCCTAATATTATTTGTATTGCCAATAAGCTACCAATCATAGCCAAATTGCCCTTTAGGTGTGGATAAACTTTAAACGAATAGATTAAGGTAATGGTAAACAGCGTGGTAATCAACGCACCAATTCGGTGCATCATTTGAATGCCAGCACGGGCTGGATTTTCTAATATGCCATATTCATAGTTATGCTCTACGCCAATTGGACCCCAATGTAATGCATTGATAAAATCCATTGTTGGCCACCAAGATCCTAAGCATTTTGGAAATTCTTCACCACAAGACAGCGCTGCGTAATTAGTGGAAGTCCAGCCACCTAGAATAATTTGTACACTTAAAATAAATAAAGTTATTATTAATAACAGTTTGTGTCTTTTTAAAATATGTCGATAAGTAATAGACGGATTACCTTGATTGAGTAGTAACCATGTTAGTAAAGCAGTGGTAACAAAGCCACCAATAAGATGTGTGGTAACGATACCAGGGTGAACCAACAAGGTAACTGTCCACATACCAAAAGCACCTTGTAACATAACAAATAAGGCGGTAAATGCAGGCAATCCAAGCGACTGTGGGCGTCCTGTTTTTCTTTTAATGGCCAGAAAAAACAACACCAAGATAGCCAGCCCTAGCAAGGATGCAGCATAGCGATGTAGCATTTCTTTCCAGCCTTTAGTGGCTTCAAGTGGGCGTTCATAGCCTTCAATTTTTGTACCATCAACATGGTCTGGTACAATCAAGTGTCCATAACAAGTGGGCCAATCGGGGCAACCTAGCCCCGCATCACCAAGGCGTGTATAAGCACCTAGAATAACAACAATAAATGCAAGAACAAGAGATGTTTTTAGTAATTTTTTAAACATTTGGACTATGAGAGTTAAAAAAGCAAGAGAGGTAATATACTTATTTTTTATAGCCATAATAATACATTACAATATTATTGTATTACCACATTATTACATTAATATATTACTAAATTATTATGGACTTGCAAATTATTATTTATTATGAATAATGCATATTTTATTAAATTAAAGTTCTAGGGAGAAGTAATGAAAAAACTAGTAGTAGCATTTGGATTGTTATTAAATTTTAATGCGTTTGCTGAATATGGGGTGAATATGACCGAGGGAGTAACCTCAGTCAGCCGTGATATTTATGGTTTACATATGATGGTTTTTTGGGTGTCGGTTGCTATTGCTATTGTGGTGTTTGGTGCAATGTTTTATTCATTATATGCACACAGGCAATCAAAAGGTGCAGTAGCGGCAAACTTTCATGAAAGCACCAAAGCAGAGTTGGTTTGGACAGTTGTTCCAATCATTATTTTGATTGGTATGGCGGTTCCAGCATCAAAAGTATTGATTGATTTGGAAGACACAACCAAAGCTGAGATGAGTATTAAAATCACAGGTCATCAGTGGAAATGGCAGTATGATTATCCCAAAGAGGGCATTAGTTTCATTTCAAATTTATCACAAGATTCTAGAGATGCAGTGAATGGCACAGACGCAGGGCGTGAGAATGCCGATAACTATTTATTGAATGTTGATAAGCGTTTAGTTTTGCCGGTAGACACCTCAATTCGTTTCTTAATCACCTCTAATGATGTTATTCACAATTGGTGGGTTCGTGATTTTGGCGTTAAACAAGATGCCAATCCTGGTTTTATTAATGATGCATGGGCCAAGATTGACAAAATTGGCACATACCGCGGGCAATGTGCTGAGTTATGCGGCAAAGACCACGGTTTTATGCCAATTGTGGTTGATGTGGTTTCTAAAGCAGATTATAAAAAATGGGTCGTTAAGCAACAAGCTGCCAAGGCAGCAGTGGTAGCAAGTGCTACTAAAACTTGGTCGAAGGCTGATTTGATGGCAAAAGGTGAAACGGTTTATAATGCTAACTGTGCCGCTTGTCATCAAAAAACAGGTTTAGGATTGCCACCTGTATTCCCAGCAATGAAAGGCTCTAAAATTGCTAACGGTCCTGTAGCTGACCACATAAACATTGTGCTTCATGGTAAAGGAGCTATGCCAGTATTTAAAATACTAAATGATGTGGATTTAGCAGCGGTAATGACTTATGAAAGAAATGCTTTTGGCAACACAGGTAGTGTTGTTCAACCCTCAGATGTTAAATCTGCACGATAATCAAGGAGAATAGATATGACAACAACACACGACGAACATCATCACGGACCTGAAAAAGGCTTAATGCGATGGATTAAAACAACGAACCATAAAGATATTGGCTCTCTTTACATGTGGTTTGCCTTTACGATGTTATTAATAGGCGGTGCATTTGCAATGGGCATTCGTGCTGAATTATTACAGCCAGGACTACAATTGATGGAACCACAGTTCTTTAATCAACTGACTACGATGCATGGTCTGATTATGGTATTTGGTGCGATTATGCCCGCCTTTGTTGGTTTGGGTAATTGGCTCATTCCAATGATGGTAGGTGCACCTGATATGGCATTGCCTCGTATGAATAACTGGTCATTTTGGATTTTACCATTTGCGGGTGGAATTCTTTTAAGCACATTCTTTATGGAAGGCGGTGCGCCAGCATTTGGTTGGACATTCTATGCGCCCCTATCAACAACATTTGCACCCGATAGCACGGACTTCTTTATTTTCGCAGTTCACTTGTTAGGCTTCTCATCAATTATGGGTGCGATTAATATTATTGCAACCGTGCTTAACATGCGTGCACCTGAGATGAAGTTAATGGATATGCCATTATTTGTATGGACTTGGTTGATTACTTCATTCCTACTCATTGGTGCGATGCCAGTATTAGCAGGTGCGGTAACGATGATGTTAACGGACCGTAACTTTGGTACCGCATTTTTTGATGCAACGGGTGGCGGTGACCCAGTCATGTTCCAGCATATCTTTTGGTTCTTTGGACATCCTGAGGTCTACATTATGATTTTGCCAGCATTTGGTGTGGTTTCTCATATTATTCCAACCTTCGCGCGTAAGCCGTTATTTGGTTATTCGTCAATGGTATATGCAACCGCATCAATTGCATTCTTGTCCTATATTGTATGGGCACACCATATGTTCTTAACAGGTATGCCAGTCGCAGGCGAGCTGTACTTTATGTATGCCACTATGTTAATTGCAGTGCCTACAGGCGTTAAAGTGTTTAACTGGGTGTCTACAATGTGGAGAGGGTCAATGACATTTGAAGCACCCATGTTATGGGCAATATCTTTTGTATTCTTATTCACGATTGGTGGTTTCTCTGGTTTGATGTTGGGTATTGCGCCAGCAGATATTCAATATCATGACACTTACTTTGTGGTTGCACATTTCCACTATGTATTAGTAACAGGTGCATTGTGGTCAATCATTGCAGCAACCTTTTATTGGTTACCTAAATGGACAGGAAAAATGTATAACGAGAAATTAGCCAAAGTGCACTTCTGGTGGGCGGTTATTTCAGTGAATGTCTTGTTCTTCCCTCAGCATTTCTTGGGTCTTGCAGGTATGCCAAGACGAATTCCTGATTATTCATTACAGTTTGCAGACTTTAACTTTATTTCTTCCATTGGTGGTTTTGCATTTGGTGCATCGTTCATCTTATTAACTTATATTGTGATTGATTGTATTCGCAATGGTAAGCCAGCCAGTGCACGACCTTGGGAAGGCGCAAAAGGCTTGGAGTGGACATTAGAGCCAAAAGCGCAATATCACAGTTTTAATACACCACCATCAAGAAAGCTAATTGAGGCTGAGTCTCAGAATTCTTAATGGAAGATAAAAGAAAAGGCGCTGTTAAGACTGCGATTATTTTTGGCGCTATAGCAATAGGAGTATTTGTAGCCACCATCGTGCTATATAACCCGATTGGCTAATATGGAGCAAAAAAAGATAACAAAAAAGTTCTGGATTAAGTTAGTTTCAGCGCCAATATTGATGTTTGCCTTTGCTTATGCAATGGTACCCATCTATACTGTTTTTTGTGAGATTACTGGATTTAACGGCACCACAGGCAGAATAGACAGTGAGCAACAATATGCAATTAATGAAAATCGTAAAGTTGAGGTTAGTTTTTTTGCTATGACGATGGGTGGCTTCCCAGTGCAGTTTGGGCCCAAGGTGAATTCGATGACAATCGTACCTGGTAAGTTTTACACCGCCAGTTATATTGCTAAGAATAATACTGACGAAACGATTGTTGGGCAAGCGATACCGAGTGTGGCACCAACAGATGCGGCGCTATATTTTAAGAAGCTGGAGTGCTTTTGTTTTAATAAACAGGTATTCAAGCCACACGAAGAAGTAGAAATGACTTTAAGGTTCGTGGTTGAACCAGAATTGGACAAACGAATAAAAGATATAAGTTTGTCTTATAATTTTTTTAAACTTAAAAAATAGAAAAAAATGAGGAGAGGTGATATGAGTAAAGAGCAAGCATATTATGTGCCACACGGCACATACTGGCCAATTATTGGCTCAATTGGCATCGCAACATTATTTGTGGGTTTTGCCAATCAAATGCATGGGGTAGAATGGGGCGGCTCAGTGATGGCACTTGGTTTTGCGATTACAGTGTTTATGATGTTTGGCTGGCTTGGTCAAGTCGTTAACGAGAGTGTTAGTGGCATTTACAACAGTCAAGTTGACCGTTCATTTCGTTGGGGAATGAGTTGGTTTATCTTTTCTGAAGTGATGTTTTTTGCTGCCTTTTTTGGTGCGTTGTTCTATGCAAGGCAACTTTCAGTGCCTTGGTTAGGCGGTGCAGACAATAACATATACACGCCAGAATTGTGGAATGGCTTTAAAACAGGATGGGATGCAATTGCTTTCACAACACCGGGTGCAACTTTACAATCTGGTGTTGAAATGTCGGTGCCAACGCAATTGGTCAATACTTGGGGCTTGCCAGCACTTAACACATTGTTGTTATTGCTATCAGGTGTTACTTTAACCTTTGCTCATCATGCCCTGCGTGCTGGTCATCGCCATCAAATTATTGGCTGGTTAGTGGCAACCATTGCATTAGGATCGGCTTTTCTAGGTTTTCAAATTATGGAATACGGTCATGCATATCATGATGGCTTGAAGTTAACTTCAGGTATTTATGGCTCAACTTTTTATATGCTGACTGGCTTTCACGGATTCCATGTAACCGTTGGTGTAATTATGCTGACGGTCATTTTATATCGTATACAAAAAGGTCATTTTACTGCTGATAACCATTTTGGCTTTGAGGGCGTTGCTTGGTATTGGCATTTTGTAGATGTGGTATGGCTCGGTTTATTTATATTTGTTTACTGGCTGTAATAGTTAAGCAGATATAATAAGAAGGCTCCGTTTGGAGTCTTTTTTATAGGGGTTTTATGATAGAAGTATTAATCATTGTTGTTATTATTGCCATATTAATTGCGTTGGGTTTTGGGCTTATGGGGTTACTTAAAGGCGGAAGCCAAGGTTCGGATAAAATGTTTAAATCCTTAGTAACTCGTGTTGCTTTATCGGTTGCTTTATTTATCTTTGTGATATTTTCAGGTTATATGGGTTGGATACAACCCAATGCAGTTGTATTTGATGCGCCAACTATACAAGCACCTATACAAAAGTGATTAAACGCAGATTTATTCTACCTAGCATATTAATTGTCCTTACAATATGGGGTTTATTGTTATTAGGATTTTGGCAATTAGATCGTGCCGATGAAAAACGCGCAATTGAGCATGCTATTGTTTTGGCATTATCAAATCCTGCTGAGTTGGTTACCCGCAGTGATGTTTTAATGCAAAAAGAACACCACCAAGTTTTACTTGAAGGACACTATGATAACGACAAACAATTTATCTATGACAATCAGATTGTTAACGGTAATGCTGGATATTATGTCTTAACGCCTTTTATATTGGACAACAAAACAACCATCTTGGTTAATCGTGGTTTTGTGCCGTGGTATGGTAATCGTGAAAAATTAGCCGATATCACCATCCGTGAAACTAAAACCAGTATTCAAGTAAAGTTGATTAAACCTAAAGAGCGCATTAAGTTTAAACAAAACCATAACGCAGCATTCCCAATGCTGATCCAATCCTTGAATATAGGGCGACTCTCACATTTATTAGGTGACCAACTTGTTCCGATGTTAGCGCAATTAGATATTAAATCAAACAATGGATTTTATCGACAATGGCGACCATTTTACGGCAGTGTTGATAAACATTTAGGTTATGCCCTGCAGTGGTTCTTAATGGCGCTTGTGCTAAGTTTTATTGCAATCAGACTGTTGGTAAAAAATAGCAAAAACTAATACCACACTCATTTAAGCTTTAAGGGCTTCGCTAATCATTCATCATTATGTAAAAAGCCCTTAAAAATATCACTTTAAAATAAAATTATATTATAATATAATGATAATATGCTATAATTCAAATTAAGACATAGATAGAGCAAGGTTATTATGATACAAAAAACGATTGAACGCTTAGTTAGTGCCGAATATTCGTCAGCCAAATTATTTTTTGGCTTTTCAATTTGGCTGATTCTTATCCCTCCTGTTAGTGCTTTTTTTGGTATGCATTATTATGGCTGGTCGTTAGGTATATCCGATCCGATTCGTCTAAGTATTGTGCAATCACTTTCCATTGCTATTTTTTATTTCTTGGCACTTGTTGCTGGTTTTTTTATCACTGCATTGATCATTAAATGGATGTCTGCAGTCTATGCACCGAAGGCAACGCTAAACGGTGCTTTTGCAGTTGTTACTGTTGTTACTACACCGATTATGTTGGCGGGTATTGCGCATTTATATCCTTCGCTTTTGTTTCATGTGATTGTTCTCCCTCCAGTTTTTGCGTTAAGCGGGTATTTATTATTTACCTCTATCCCCCTGTTGTTAAAAACAGATTATGATCGAGGTATTTTTATGGGTTGCTCACTGTTTGGTTTCATATCAACTGCTGGCATTTCTTTGTTAGGCCTTAGTGCCATTGCTTGGGTTCACGGTATCGGCCCTAATTTAGGAGTTTAATTTTATGAATAACAATTCTCACTATACAGATTCTGCCACTGTTTTCTTGATATTTTGCACCATGATTTGGGCAATTATTGGCATGAGCGCAGGTGCGTATCTAGCATCTGAGTTAGTAATGCCTTGGCTAAACTTTGACATTGCACAGATTACCTTTGGGCGTTTGCGTCCATTCCACACCAATGCTGTTATTTTTGGTTTTGGCGGGTCGGCGTTGATTGCAACAGCATTTTACAGTGTACAGCGTACTTGTCATGTGCGTCTATTTGCACCAAAACTGGCGTGGATTGTAGCGATTGGCTGGCAGATTGGTGTGGCAGTTGGTGTGGCAAGTTTGTTAATGGGTTATACCAGTACTAAGGAATACGCTGAATTTGAATGGCCGGTTGATATTGCAGTTGCGATTGTTTGGGTGAGTTTTGGTATTGTATTTTTTGGCACATTGGCTATTCGAAAAATTCGTCCAATTTATGTGTCTAATTGGTTTTATGGGGCACTGATTATTGTGGTAGCAATGTTGCATATTGTTAACAACTTAGCAATCCCTTATAGTTGGTTTCAATCTTATACAGTGTATGAGGGTGCTCAAGATGCGATCGTGCAATGGTGGTATGGACACAATGCCGTTGGCTTCTTCTTAACAGCAGGATTTCTAGGTATGTTTTATTACACGCTACCCAAACAAGCGGGCAGACCAGTTTGGAGTTATCGTCTTTCCGTCATTGCCTTTTGGGCGTTCGTTTATACCTATATTTGGGTAGGACCACATCACTTGCATTACACTTCTATTCCTGATTGGTTAATGACAGCAGCAATGGCAATGAGTATTATTTTAATTTTGCCTTCTTGGGCGACGATGTTAAATGCAGTGATGACCATGAGTGGTGCTTGGGACAAGTTACGCAGTGATCCAGGTATGAAGTTTGTGGTTGTATCAATGATTTTTTATGCTTTGTCTACTTTTGAAGGTCCTATGTTGGCAATCAAGAGTGTCAATGTTATTAGTCATTACACTGATTGGACAGTAGGCCATGTACACTCAGGTGCCTTAGGTTGGAATGCTTTTGTAACCTTTGGTACGCTTTACTTCTTGGTGCCTAAGTTGGTAGGTGCCTCAGATTTATATAGCAAACGATTGGCGAATATACATTTTTGGCTGGCATTGATGGGCGTATTAATTTATATTGTGGCGTTGTGGGCATCAGGCGTAGCACAAGGTATTATGAATCTATCCATTAATGATTATGGGCAACTTAATTATAGTTTTATTGATATTGTGGTTGTTACTATTCCTTATCACTGGATGCGCTTAGCGGGAGGTTTGATGTTCTTATCAGGTACATTACTAATGTCTTATAATTTGTATAAAACTTATGCAAGCAGTAAACACAATTTACCCGTCTTAGTAAAAATACCAAAAGTGCACCCTGGTAACGAAATTTAGGAGAATTGAAATGTTAAAACTACATAGAACCATTGAAAGTAATTCAGCACTGTTAATATTTGGCATTTTGATTGTCGCCTCAATTGGTGGCTTTGTACAAATTGTGCCAAATCTATTTGACGAATCACTGCATAAGGGCACAGAAAATGTGAAACCATATACGGCATTACAACTAACAGGCAGAGATATTTACATTCGTGAAGGTTGCGTGGGTTGCCATAGTCAACAAGTGCGACCATTGGTGGCAGAAGTGATGCGTTATGGTCCAGCTTCAAAAGCTGGCGAACATATTTATGATCGTCCATTTTTATGGGGCTCAAAACGAACGGGTCCTGACATAGCGAGGTTGGGAGGCAAATATAGCGATAAGTGGCATGAATTGCATTTAATCAACCCTAGGGCGGTAGTGCCTCAATCCATTATGCCCGCCTATCCTTGGTTGGCTAAAAATAAGGTTGATTCAAAGGATATTGTTGCCAAGTTGGAATTGCTTAAATGGTATGGGCATCCTTATACTGACGAAGAAATTAAACAAGCAGAGCAAGCAATTAACGGAAAAACAGAGTTAGAAGCAGTGATTTCTTACCTACAAGTATTGGGGACTTTTCGCTAATGTGGAAATTTATTCTAATTGGCGATATGGTAGCCATGGGGTTTATGATTGTCTTGACTATGTGGATGCTGATGAGGCAAAGTAAAGAATCACAAGATTATTGTATGAATATCCCCTTATTGGATGAAGAAGTAACAGGAGAAAAACATGAGTAATTTACCTTTTTTTTGGCAAAGCGTTGTCGTTATATTAACTGCTGGCGGATTGATTTATTTATTAACATTAGGTATTGGTGTCCATTTTAGTAAAGCGATAGATGATCACGATGTGAGTTGGGATGAAACCTTAGAAGAAGGTATCAATCCAGCACCTTCATGGTGGTTTTGGCTGGGTATTAGTGCGGCAATTTTTGCCGTGTTTTATATGATTTTTTATCCAAGTTTTGGCAATTATAAAGGCTTGCTACAGTCAAATCTTGCGCAGGAGTATGTTGAACATAAAGCAGACTTTGAGCATGAATATTACCAAGAACTCAATACGCTAAAACAAGCTGATATGGCAACTTTACAAAAAGACCCTAAGGCAATGCGTTTGGCAAAAAACACATTTTCACAATATTGTCAATCTTGCCACGATAAAGATGGGAAAGGTCAGACTAACTTTCCAAATTTAACTGACCAAGCTTGGTTTTGGGGTGGTTCAGAGGCGCAAATTACTCAAACGATCACGCATGGTAGAAAGGCAATAATGCCAGCTTGGGGTCCAATGTTAAAAGAAAAGGGTGTAACTAATGTTGCTAACTATGTCAAAAGTATTTCTGATAATACTTTTGATGAGGAAAAACACGCAGCTGGCCAAGCAAAATACAAGCAAGTTTGTGCGGGTTGTCATGGTGTAAATTTACAAGGTAATCCAATATTTGGTGCACCCAATTTAGGCGACAGTGCTTGGATTTATGGTGGCGATTTAGATTCTATTAAGACATCAATTAGATTTGGTAGAAGGGGTGTTATGCCAGCACATAAAGACAGACTAACAACCTTACAGATTAAATTGTTGGTGGCTTGGTTAAAGAAAAATAGTTAGTGTTTTGAAAGGTCAATATTTTCCTATATTGGTAAAGTTCTTAGTATCGTTTATAGTGATGAGCGTTGTCACTTTAAGTTTTGCAGATGATGCAAAAGATGCCGCACTTAGAACGGCAGAAAAATTATGTCAGAATACTTATCCAACAAGCATTGAAAATTGTTCAATTGTATTTAGTAGAATGCATGGAAATTGTTTAGCATGTCACTTTATTCAAGGCGGCACGCAAACAGGCAATATTGGACCTACGCTATTTTCTATGAAACAAAGATTTCCAGATAAAGCCGTATTACGAGCAATTATTTGGAATGCAGGAGACAGAAATGCCAATTCTATTATGATGCCATTTGGTCAACATAAAATATTAACTGAAGAGCAAATTGATAAAGTAACAGATTTTATTTATACTTTGTGAAGTCCTTGCACAGATAATGATGATTTCTATTTGAGACTTTTGCATAATGATGAATAATCACCAAAAGTCAATGATGGGTAATTATTTGAAACACAATCCTGTCGTTGCTGTTGCTATAATTTTATTGGCACTTATCTCTTTGGCAGTGTATTCTATTATGCATTGGGATGAGCATCAGATTGCTCAGTATATTCAAGTAGATGATTGCCAAATAGCCAAAACCAGTTGTATAGTAGCACTAGACAAGGATACCAGTATTAAGGTTAATATCCTACCAAGAGGTATTCCAGAAACAGATACATTAAGTATTTTTATTGACACTCAGGGAGAAAGAATTGACACTGCCTCTATTGTTTTTGAAGGTATTGAAATTGACACAATCACGCCAGAATATCGCTTGTATAAAAAAAATGACACGCATTTTTCAGGCAAAGGTTTTCTGGCGATATGCTCGCTTTCAAAAATGCACTGGATTGCACATATAATTGTAATAAAAGACAGTAAAGTTTGGAAGATTTCTTTTCCATTTGAGAAAAATATTTTACCTAAAGGTCGCTAAAAAAAATGAACTTAATATTTGGACGCATCGCATTTATCTTTGGACTCATCGCATTTATCTTAGCTATATTGGCTATTTCTATGCCAAAATTTGATGTTTGGACGACGCTTTATTCTGTTATTTTTGCTGTGTTTGCTGTTGGTTGGGGATTTTGGTTGGGCATTATTGCTATTGTTGTTAATTTAATAAACTTGCTGATTTTTTCATCAGATATGTTTATCACGCCAGGATTTGCAATATTTGCAGTGTCCTTAATACTGGCTCAAATTATTGGCCTAGTGGTTCTGGTTAAACACAATAAACGACACTCAAGGGTAAAAATTCAGGCACACAGTTAGATTGTTTTCTAAGAATTTAAGTGCTATTAAGTTTAGAATTTTAATAGTATCACAACTTCAAGTGGTTGTTTTCATGTGGTGGTATTTTATTTAAACTCTCCATAGGTATTTTCTTAAACAGCGTCCTGTCTTCAAATCTAGTGTGCTCTCTAAGTAACGCTCCAAATTTTAATAGAGTGGCTGGATTAATATTTTTTGCTAATTCTAGTAATAGCTTGTGTTCGTCCACTATACGCTGACAATCTTGTTGATTATTTTGTATGAGTAATGGTAAGATGTATTGTTCTTCAAAATTAAAATGGGCTAAAAAATTTCGTTCAAAGGTTTTTGTTATTAATTGACATATTACCCCTTCATTGTCTAGATTTTTTGCATTAATTGCCTTATTGGCGAGTGACAGAGATAGATGGTGTTCTTTTGTTAATGCTATTAATTGCTGAGGTATCTGCATTTTTGTTATCCAAACGAGCCATCAACTCTTTTTTGAAAAAACATCTTACTGTATATATAGACAAATAAACCAAAGGCAATTATCCAAAATAATTGAGCAATGATAATAAATTGTTGATAATATTCGCTCCAAAATATAACAGCAATAACCCTAAATATAAAAGCAGCTATCAGCATAGAAAAAATAATACTGAGCGCCTTGGGTGGTGCAAAGACATTTCTGCCAGTATGACCAAGGCTAACTCTACTCATCATGCTGAGTGTTATAAGTCCAATAGCAATAGCAAAACTGTGTATTGCCACATTGATTGGTAAGGTTATAAAGTGATCAATAACTGTTAATAAGAAGGCTAAATTAATCATGCCATAGGCAACATACAAACCCCAGAGCAATGGCTTATTCCAAATTTCGCTATCATACCAATAGAACATTCTGATGCTATGGATAATAAATAAGAGTAAGGCACTAATTTGCGTTATTGCTGTTTTAAAGAAAATAATATCAATAGCAAATACAACAAATAAGACCATGCTACTTAAATCTAGGAATTTAGAATTTTTGAGCTTGATGTCCCTTGATACAGTATGCTCAATAAAGACTGGAATCAGTCTGCGTATCATCATCAAAATAAGCGCAACTACAGTATAAAAGGCAATATAAATGCCTAAGTATTGTCCATTTTCTATGTAGCCTAAAGCACCTAAATAAAATAAAATATTGGCAATGGTAAAGGTCAATAACTTAAAAAAAATAGCTAAGTTTTGCCAGTTTTTTGCTTTGATAATAGGCGTGGTTATAAACAATAATGAGAAAACTAAAAAATATAAATCAGCAATTAGTTGATAAAAAACATAATCATCACCCATAACAAAAAGTACTCTAGCAATCAACCACGCAACGCCTAAAGATAACAAGGGATAACCGTTCGTTGTTTTGAGTTTTGTCCAGTTCTGAGTTGCTGTTAATAAAAAACCCACAATAACAGCCATTGTGTAGCCAAAAATCATTTCATGTGCATGCCAATAATGTGTATTAAACTCAACATTAATTTGCTTGCTAAAGAATAACAACCAAGCCAGCATTAACAGTGACGAGCCTAGTCCAGCAGCAAAAAATAAAACTCTAAAACCAGACCTTAGGAAGGCCGGCATTTTGCTTTGAGCTTCAATTAACACAGTCTTTATTTCCATTTGATTGAACAACCCATTGAGGGGGTTTGTTCTATTGGACCTTGCCCAGTGGTTGCCACTTGACTCATTGCATCAAACAAATCGCGCTTGACATTGTTTGGCATGGTCTCTTTGCGTGAGGCGTCAAGTCGACCGCGATATTGTAACTTCAAATCGGCGTTATAGCCAAAGAAGTCTGGCGTGCAAACTGCACCATAAGCTTTGGCAATTTCTTGAGTTTCATCGATTAAATAAGGAAATGGAAACGCCATTTCTTTGGCAATTTTTTGCATATTTTCAAAAGAGTCTGCCCTATATTCTTCTGGGTTGTTAGACATAATTGCAACTGCATTTAAACCTAATACTTTCAATTCTTTAGTGTCTCTGATAATGCGCTCAATAATGGCTTTAACATATGGACAATGATTACAAATGAACATTACCAGTAAGCCATTTTTGCCTTTACAACTTGCTAAGTTGTGTATTTTTCCATCTGCACCTTTGAGGTTGAAATCCATCGCTGGTGTGTTAAAGTCACAAATTGGAGTTTGTGTACTCACCATGGTGTTTCCTTTATATTTTAAAATTGGTCGGGACAGCAGGATTTGAACCTGCGACCACCACACCCCCAGTGTGGTGCGCTACCAAACTGCGCTATGCCCCGAAAAGCTACTATCATAGCGTATTTTTTTGTTAAATATACGCTATTTTTGTTTGAGTAAAGTTTGGATAATATGTCCTGCCATCATCAACCCAAAAATATTAGGCATATAAGAGATTGCACCATTGACTGCTCTGGGTCTACCAGCAGGCGCCGTATCGGTTGCGCTCACCTTTTGATGGGGTAATGCTTTGATCGGTATTTCAATAGAATGCACCACAGGAAATTTCATTGAGGCTCTAATGCGTCTGAGTTGTTTACGCATTTCTCTTGCTAAGGCGCAGTTCTGGGTTTTGTCCATGCGTGAGATTGTTACTTTGGTGGGGTCCAGTCGCCCGCCTGCGCCCATGCTAGAAATAATCGGCTTGCCAGATTGATTACAGCTGTCAATCAATACTGTTTTGTAAGCAATAGCATCAATGCAATCGGCAACAAAATCCAAATCCGCTTCAATGGCAATATTTTGCGCTTTCGCGCCATCAATAAATTCATTGCGTTTAACAATAAGGGTGTCTGGGTTAATATCGTGCAATCTATCAGTTAAAGCATCCACTTTATATTTGCCTAAGGTTGAGTTCAAAGCGATTAGTTGTCGATTAAGGTCGGTCTTTTCCACTATATCAAAATCAACCAGCGTTAATGTGCCTATCCCCGCACGACACAAAGCCTCAGCACAAGCACCACCCACGCCACCAAGTCCAGCAATCAATACATGTGATTCAGCCAAACGCGCTAAGCCTTGCTGACCAAGTAATATTTCTGTGCGTGCGCAACTGCCACCCATCATGAAAGCCTAAAAAGTGAAATGGCGTTATTATCACATTGTGTGATGAGTTTTTCTACCGATATTTGTTTTAATTCGGCAATTTCCTCAGCCACGATGGACAAGTCTTGTGGGTTGGGGTGGTCATCGGTTTCAATTAATAGGGATTCTATTGGTAGGTTTTTTACGATGTCTCGCAGGCGTTTGGATTGTTGATTGGTAATTTGTAGTCCAAAGCCTAAATAAAACCCCATTTTTATTAAACTGTTTGCTTGTTGCTCACTGCCAGAGAATCCGTGAATTTCCCCCGTTACTTTAGGGTGTTTTTTTAGTAAGAAAATCACATCTTCAGTTGATTTAACTGCATGGATGATAATGGGCAAGTCATATTTTTGTGCCAGTTCTAATTGAGAAACAAAGAAGTGGCGTTGTTGTTTCCTGTCAATATCTCTAGCATAGTCTAAACCACATTCGCCAATTGCAACAGGGTTGTTACATTTGATTAGATATTCCAAATGTTCCAGGTCTTGTGGTTGATGCAATTTTATCATCCAAGGGTGAATGCCTAATGCAAAATAAGGATACGATTGCACATCAGTCCAATTTTGCTTAGAGACGCTTGGCACAATTGCCACTGCGTTTTGTGCAATGTGCCTATCATTGACTTCGTCAAAATCTAAATGTGCATGCGAATTAATCATATAATAGTCGTTATTTTTTTTATAAACAAATAATCATGTTTTCACGCAAACTTTCAATCATTTCATTGGTGCTAATTGTTGCTATATTTTTGACCATCACTGGCAATGTGGTGTTTTTCTCAAAAATACTCAACACTTCTTTGTCTGAGAATCTTAGCTATATTGCATCATTATTTATTTGGTTGTTTGTCGTTCTTGCTACCATTTTATTACTAATTAGTAATCGATATAGCGCAAAATCAATTTTAATTATTATTTTATTTTCTTCTGCCATGGTCAGTTATTTTACGAATAATTATGGCACGATTTTTGATGAGAATATGATGGCTACCAATTGGGGAGAATCCATAGATTTGTTGAGTTTTAAACTGTTGTTGTATGTTGTTGTACTGGGTGTTATCCCCTCTTATTGGGTTTATAAAGTAGAGATTGTGCATCATCGACTCGCACAAGAATTCTGGCGTAGATTTAAGGTGTTTTCGAGTCTAATTGTTATATTTGTTGTGATTACACTGGTATTTTTTAAATCTTTCACTTTACTCTCTAAGAAATATGCATATTTGCGTCTGTATATCAATCCAACTTATCATTTATATGCGATTGGTCAAACCATTAACGCACAATTTAAAACTCAGCGTATGTCTTTTAAAATTATTGGTGAAGACGCACGCATTGATAGAGACAGCCAACACAAGAAATTGGTTGTTATGATAGTGGGGGAGGCAGCCAGAGCAGATAGATTTTCATTAAATGGCTACCAAAGGCTGACTAACTCATTATTAGCAAAGGAGTCGGTACTTAGTTTTTCTCAAATGTCTTCTTGCGGTACCGATACAGCTTATTCTCTACCTTGTATGTTCTCATCGTTGGGCAGGAGCGATTATTCTCACACGCAGGGTAAAAATATGAGTAATGTATTAGATATTTTGAATCGTGCTGGTGTTGAGGTGTTGTGGAGAGACAACAATTCTAGCTCTAAAGGCGTTGCAAATCGTGTCACTTATCAAGATTTTAAAACCAGTAGTAACAACCCTATATGTGATGTGGAATGTCGAGATGTGGGGATGTTGGATGGTTTACAAGACTACATCAGCACGCATAAAAACCAAGATATTTTAATTGTCCTACATATGATGGGTAGTCATGGACCTGCTTACTATAAACGCTATCCTCAGGCGTTCGAGAAATTCACACCAACATGCAAGACCAATCAGTTTAGTGAGTGCACTGATGAGATGATCAATAATGCCTATGACAATACCATTGTTTATACCGATTACTTTTTATCTCAGGTGATTACATTGTTGAAGCAAAATCAAACCCATCAAAGTGCAATGCTCTATATGAGTGATCACGGTGAGTCGTTAGGTGAAAAAGGGCTGTACTTACATGGCATGTCCTATTTTATAGCACCAAAAGAGCAAACTCATGTGGCATCAATCGCATGGTTTGATCAACAATTTTCCAAAGAAATTATAAAAGACAAAAAAGATTTGGTATTAAGTCACGATGGGTTGTTTCATACTTTGTTAGGATTGTTTGATGTTAGAGTTAAAGTTTATGAACAAAAATTAGACTTTATTAAGTGAATAGACAACATTAAAACCTAAAAATGATTATAATAGTCCGATTATTTTGTATGAATATGGATTTTATGAAAACATTTAGCGCTAAGGCACACGAAGTGAAAAGGGATTGGTTATTGGTTGACGCTGATGGCAAAACATTGGGTCGTTTGGCAACAGCCATTGCCTCTCGCCTTCGTGGTAAGCACAAGCCCGAATACACGCCGCATACAGACACAGGCGATTACATTGTTATTATCAATGCTGAAAAAGTAACAGTAACAGGTAATAAGTTTGACGATAAAATGTATCATCATCATACGGGTTATGTAGGCAACTTGAAATCAATAGCATTCAAGGACTTACAAGCTAAGAAGCCCGAAGAGATTATCAACAAAGCTGTGAGAGGTATGTTGCCAAAAGGCCCTCTAGGTAGAGATATGTTTAGAAAGATGAAGGTGTTTGCAGGCGCTGAACATACACATGCGGCACAACAACCTCAACTGTTAGAGATTTAATTTTAGATATTTTAAGGTACGGAAATTATTATGGCAAAGACGCAAATATTTTATGCAACAGGCAGAAGAAAGACCTCAGTAGCTCGTGTTTATATGACCAAAGGTAAAGGTGTATTTACTGTAAACAAACGCCCAATGGGCGAATACTTCGGTCGTGAAACCTCTTCAATGATTATTAACCAACCATTAGATACGGTTGATATGAGAGATAAGTTTGATTTTAACATTATGGTTAAGGGTGGTGGTGACACTGGTCAAGCGGGTGCGATTCGTTTAGGTGTGACACGCGCCTTAATGGCGTATGATGAAGAGCTTAGAGGCGACCTTCGTAAGGCTGGTTTTGTTACTCGTGACGCAAGAATCGTTGAGCGTAAGAAAGTTGGACATAAGAAAGCGCGTAAGAGCGAGCAGTATTCAAAGCGTTAACATTTTATTTAATGCTTATAAAAAAACCCGCAGATTGCGGGTTTTTTATTGCTTAGAATTTGTTTGAATTCAACAGTTAATAATCAAATCTAGAGAGTTTATTTTGCCTAATAATGCTTTGCACTAACTCAATATACTCATAACCAATCTCTGAGTATTTTTCCAACCCTTCAGAGAGGCTGACGCCTGTAAGTTTGAGGTTATGTTGACGCTTATAAGCTCTAATTTGTCTAAGCAAGTTATAAGCATGATTGCGATTAAGATTTAGTAAGTAGTATTCAATGGATTTGTTGACTGAAGAAAAACTCATCACCTCGTGCTTAGCACCTTTGTTACGGTCTTTAGGTACAACACCACAACCTGGTTTAAAACACCACAGTCCAAAATAATTGTTGTGGTGTTTGGAAAATCTGGAATTTCCCCAATTGGATTCAATCGCTGCTTGTGCTAACACTAAAGAGGCGGGAATAGTGTCTATTGTATTTAATAATGCGTTTTTGTCTACATGTTTAATACGGTATTTTTTAGCTAATTTTTTAATCTGCATGTCGTTAAATTGATTATTTTTAATCAGTGAACGAACCTGTTTAATTTTATTATTTTCCTTTTTTACCATTGGTAATAAATAAGTAAAGAAAGCATTTTTCCTTTGATTGGAATCTTTTATCTCATCAAAATTTGGTGTTCTTGATGAAATTAAATCCCAGATGCTAAAAGCCTGCACTGTGGCGGCGCAAGCCATAGTGATGACAAACAAGAGTTCTTTCATAATTCAAATCGTTCACAAGAGGCAGAAGCAACTTCTATTATAAACATTTTTTCAATGGATAGGTTGAGCAAGTGAGATTTAATAACCCTAATCACCCCTGCGTGGGCGACGAGTAAGATTGACTTTTTTGTTCGTTCTTGGGTTATTTGTTCTAATGTAGATAATATTCGTGCTTGGAAATCGTATAAATCTTCTGCACCCAATGGTTGATTGTCTAAGGGATTTTGTTTGAATTTATCAATGGTGGCTTGTCCAATTTCCTTGGCATTTCGACCTTGCCAGTCGCCAAACCCTATTTCTTTTAGTGAATCAAATACTTGCAGTTCAATATTCTGTATTGCTGATAAATGCTGAGCAAATGCTTGGCAACGAGCCATTGGCGAAGTGGCAATAAAATCCCAGTGTTTACCATTTACTGATGCTTGCATTTGTTGCCAGCCTTTTTCGCTTAAGGGATCGTCAAGTAAATTTCCACGGTATAAGCGACCCCCTTCAGGTTCGCCATGTCTTAATAAATCAAGAGTCATTCGTGGGTTTGCACTCTTGACATTAAGCGATTAACTGCTTGGGTCGGTGTCGCTTGTCCATCAACAACTTGTTTAACTTGCTCACAAATGGGCATTTCAATTTGATGCTTTTTTGCCTGTGATAATACTAAGGCTAAGGTGTTAAACCCTTCAACAGTTGCACCAACACTATTCAATGCCTGTTTTGCATTTTGATTTTTGGCTAATGCTTTACCAAATTGGCGGTTTCTTGATAAATCATCGGAACAAGTTAGCACCAAATCACCCAATCCCGACAAACCATTGAAAGTCGATGTATTCGCACCTAGTGCCACGCCTAAGCGTATCATTTCAGCCAATCCACGCGTAATCAAAGCTGCTTGAGCACTGGCACCATAGTCTAAACCTGCGGCAATACCTGCAGCAATTGCCAAAACATTTTTGACTGACCCACCCACTTCTACACCAATGACATCATCATTGGTGTAAGCTCTAAGTGCTTGAGTATTTAGAACTTGTGCCCAATGGCTTTGAATTTTTTTGTCTTTTGCAGCAACGCTAAGTGCTGTTGGTTTACGACTAGCGACTTCAAAGGCAAAACTAGGTCCTGAAATGACACAACTTGGGTGTTTGTCTAAAATAAATTCAAAGCTTTCATGTAAAAAACATTGTCCATCGGTATCAAAACCTTTAGTTGCCCAAGCAACAGATTGTTTTTCTGTGAGTAGAGGTTGCAGTGTTTTAAGTGTGCTAGTAAAACCATAACTCGGTACTGCAATTAAAACACTGTGAGAATCTTGCACATGCGATAAATCAAAAGTCAGTTTGATATTTGATGCATAATTTACCGATAAAGCAGGGTGTTTTGGTTGTAGTGTGTCAACTTCTTTTTGCGTATGGGTATGTAGATAGATAGTATCAAAGTTGTCTGACAAGGCAATTGCAAGAGCACTTCCCCAAGCACCTGCACCAATAATACTAAGGTTGTTAGCCACTACTGATTAAGGATTTCGTCTAATTTTCCAGACGCATCAGCGTCTGACAAATCATCAAAGCCACCGATATGTGTGCCATTAATAAATACTTGTGGCACCGTATTTCTGCCAGTTTTTTCCATTACTTCATCCCAGTCATTGGGTGTTTTGACATAATGCTTTTTAAAGGGAATACCTCTACTTTCTAATAATTGATAAGCTCTTTGACAAAATGGGCAAGTATCAGAACAATAAATTGCGTTATTTTTCACTTGGGTCTCCTAAGATTTAATGGGTTGGTTGGCTTTTTTCCAGGCGTTCATACCACCTTTTAAATTATAAACCTGCTCAAATTCATGACGCGTTAATAGTCCTGCAATATGCGCTGCACGCGCACCACTGCGACAATATACCAATACTTTTTTCTTATTATCTAAGGCATCAAGTTTATTTTTAACTTGACTCATTGGGATGTGAATATCATTTGCAATATGACCTGCACTGCGTTCTTTTTTCTCGCGTACATCTAGGATGATTAAATCTTTTTCATCCATTAATGTAACTGCTGCGTTAACATCTATATCTTCATATTTTTTTAATTTATCTGTAATAATATTACCAATCAGTAGCATAATCAAAACCACCAGTGTAATTGTGGTAAAGATTTGTCCATCGTCCAATAAAAATTCTAAAACTTCCATGTTTATTCTCCTTTTAAAAAGTTATCTAGCATCTCATGACCTTGTTCAGTCAAAATAGATTCTGGATGGAATTGAACCCCTTCAATTGCCATTTCTTTATGTTTGATGCCCATAATTTCATCACAACCACCCTGTTCATCCTGAGTCCAAGCAGTCATTTCAAAGCAATCTGGCAAACTGGATTGTTCAGCCACCAGTGAGTGATAGCGCGTGGCATTTAATGGATTGTTGAGATTATTAAATACGCCTTTATTTATATGATGTACAGGTGATATTTTCCCATGCATAATCTTTTTAGCGCCAATCACATTACCACCGAATGCCTGCACCATTGCTTGAAACCCTAGGCAAACACCAAGTATCGGAATCTTGCCAGCAAAATTTTTAATCACTTCAATCGAAATCCCTGCTTCATTTGGCGTACAAGGACCTGGGGAAATAACCAAAAATTCTGGATTCAATTTTTTAATTTCATTGATTGTAATTTTGTCATTACGATACACTTCAACCGTTTGTCCCAACTCGCCAAAATACTGCACCAAGTTATAGGTAAATGAATCGTAATTGTCAATCATTAATAGCATAATTTATTGTTTTTTTTTGATATTTAGTTAGTTCAATTGGTCTAATAAAATCAGTATGCATGGTTAAATCTGGCGTTAAATGACGCCCTCCTAATTTGGCAATTACAACTTGTATATTGGCTTTTCTAACATATTTCATTGCAGGAATAAAATCAGTGTCTGCAGTAATTAAAATAATTCTATCAATTTTTCCTTGATGAGCAAGGTGTGCCATATCTAACCCAATACGCATATCCACGCCTTTTTGCCTAAATTTTGGCTTACCTGTTTTGTCTGTATTAGTCCAACCTTCAAATTTTAAAACCCCTAAACGAATAGCAAATAAATCTTTTTGTTGTAATTCTGCAATCAGTTTATTGTCTTTTTTGACTAATTTTGCACCATTTTTGTGTTTCAGCAAATAAAAGAATGGTTTGCCAGTTTTTTTGTCAATTGGATCAAATGAATCACAATTATAATAGAGAATTTTGTGTAATTCTTCATCGGCTACACAACAATCCTTAGCTATTTGTGCAATCATATTTGCATCATAAAAAATACCTTCTTCTCTTAAGATAGGGTGTAAATAACCAGCATCAATCAGTAAAATAGTTTTTTTCATTTTTTACCCTTAAAGCTAAAAAAAAGACCTCCAATAAGGAGGCCTTCATGCTTGCCCACAAGCTTTGGTCTTTTATGCTTGCCTACAAACTTAACGGATACAACTAAAATTATACACAATTTTCTTATTTAGCAAAAAGTTTATTTTACAACCTGAAGAAAATCAATCAGCCTGCTTGTTTGGCGTTAAACTTTTTTATAAATAGAGACCTTTGCATAAATAGGGATGATTAGCAAAATCCAATTTTTGCCCAATTGGTGATTTCTTTAAACCTTGTCCTAGCAGGGCTAAGGCTGGGTTTAAAAAATCGCCAAGTGGGTGAAAAGTGG
>NZ_FQTR01000015.1 GCF_900128535.1 bacterium endosymbiont of Bathymodiolus sp. 5 South
ATCGCCTGTATTAAGATAGACAAACAACCCTGTTTGGTTAGTCTTTGGGTTTCTGTCAAAGACTCGATCAGGTAAACCGTCGCCATTTATGTCAATCAACATAGAATATTCGCCGTTTTCGTGCGTTGGGCGGTTTTTCCAATTTCCGGGACCGCCTAGATTAGATTGCCATTGCTTGCCATTATCGAAGCCATTGCCTGTATTAAGATAGACAAAAAACCCTGCTTGACCGGTCTTTGGGTTTTGGTCAAATACTCGATCAGGTAAGCCGTCGCCATTGATGTCAATCAACATAGAGGATTCGCCGTTTCCGTGCGTTGGACGGTTTTTCCAATTGCTGTTGCCACCTAGATTGGATTGCCATTGCTTGCCGTTAACACCAAATGATGCTTCTTCGTTGTTCCATCTAAACTTCGTTTTTGGCAGGCAGCGTCCATTATTAGTACATTCTTGAATTGAAGTTAATTGACTCTTCTTAGGTGTGCCATAATATTGATATTCTAAATCATAGGTTCTAATGCTATTGTCATTTGCATAAGTAATAATATTATTTAAGCGTTTAGTTTGTTGTAACTTACTGCCTGCTAGATAAGAAGTATGCGTATCATTTCTGTCTGCATAAGTCAATCTAACTGAGTTGTTGCCATAGTTAATCCGCTGTAAAGTGTACTCGCCCTTCGTTTTGTCTTCATTATAAATATAATTAATGGCATTGTTGCTAGCATCGGTGATTTTATTCACTGCCCAAAGTCTAACAATGGATTTGCCTTGTGCTTCAATCTTGGAATCATCCGTATTACCATACTCAAAGGTTTGTCCGCTTTTGGTTTCAGCTGTCCAATGATTACCCGTGAATTTAACTCTACTAAAGGTCTCAATCTCGGTGCGGTATTCTGAACCTGATTTACCATTTTGCCCACTGATGGCAATTAGGCGTTGACCATCTAGGCAATATCTGTCATTATCATCATAATTAACCCCACCTTTCACACCATCAATCGCGATGGTTTTACTACAACGATGAATGGCTGATAAACCACCTAGTCCAAATCCTACGCCAAGCAACCCATTACCTGAGTTAGAGTTATAATTGATTGAGAGCTCTGGTTTCATGCCACTGATACCTGGTGGCACAGTAATTGGAATGGCATAGTTAGCGGCACCTTGCCCGATACTAAGGGCACCTGTTGTAGAGCCCACTAAAGCCGAAGTATCAATAATGGGTAATGATTCAGAATCAGTAGTACTAAAAGCTTGATACGGGAATAAACTTGATAAGCCTAAAAACAGCGTTGTAAGACTTGTGGCAAGTAGTGTTTTGATGCGTTTTAATAATGCCAGTGTACTTATTGTAAACAGTTTGTTGAGTATTTTAATTTTCATCATTGTTAATCCTTGGTTATGTGTATTGTTTTTACAAATCTTGTCTTAAAGCGTCTAGTTGTGCTTTAATGTCTTTAATCTTTTGTTGCTGGATGGCTCGTTGTTTGTCTAATTCTTGTTGTTGTTGCTCGCTCAATGGCACCGCTGGCAGATCTAGCCCAGCAATAAGACTGTCCATCTTAGCAATAATGCCGTCTGCCTCGGCAATGAGTGCATCTGTTTGTTTGATTTCTTCTTTATCTAGTGGTGGTAGTGGCTTAGGGAAGCCTGGTGGTAAACGCGGGTCATTATTGACAGTCTCGCTACTTGCTTGGTTTGAGTTGTTGTTGGGGTTAAATGGGTCTTGGGTTTGTTTGGTATTGGCTGGTGTATTGGTGGCGGGTGTTACTGGTGTATGGTTATCAACTGAGGTATTTGTATTAGATGGGGTAATAACTGAAACACCAGATTGGGCATCCTGATTATCTACATTTAAAGAGATAATAAGACCAGCTATTAATGCAATAAAAGCAATGGAAATTAAGGATCTTTGTTGTGTCTGGGTCATTTATTAATGTTGCGTGAAAAACATAAAATTTATGTAACTGAAACTTGGTAAATTATAACTGATAATCATTTTATTTGCAACAACAAATTTCCTATTCAAACTCTAAGTGCAACTTTTACCCCTAAAAATGGCAAGATGTCGTAGGTATCATTTATTTTTTTAACTCTAGTGAAAAGGTGCATAAATGAACCAATACAAACAGAGTAGAGATGCCATGAGACCTTTGCATAAATAGGGATGATTAGCAAAATCCAATTTTTGCCCAATGGGTAATTTCTTTAAACCTTATCCTAGCAGGGCTAAGGCTGGGTTTAAAAAATCGCCAAGTGAGTGAAAAGTGGGTTTATGATGATTGTTCCTATTTATGCAAAAGTCTCACCATATTTATTGATACTTAAAAACAGAGTATGGTACGCTCATTCATTGCTGATAATATTGACATCAATAAATCAACCGTATCCAAAGAAACTACAATCAACTTCTTCCAACTTCTAAACTGGGGTCTCTATTTAATGCCTTTAAGCGCTGCAAGAATGTCCTTATAATTCGGCTCTTTTTCTATGTGTGCAATAACTTGCTTATAGGCGATTTTTCCTTTTGTATCCACTATATAAACAGTTCTGGCAAAAAATTCTTCTAAAAATTTAGGTGAGACAATAACAGAGCCATATTTTCTTGCGTTACTTGCTCCTTTGTAGTCTGAAAGTGTGTTGATATTTTTCACATCATTTGCTTTACAAAATCTAGAAAATGCAAAAGGGGTGTCCTTAGAAATAATATTTATTTCAACATTGTTCATTTTGGCAACACGCTTATTAAAATAAACCGTTTCTAATGCACAAGTATCGGTATCAATAGAAGGGACAAAGGCAATAATTTGAACCTTGCTTTTAGCGCCACCAACCGTAACTTCTTTAAGGTCATTTGAGATTACAATAAATTTTGGTGCATCATCTCCAATCTTTAACCCTTGACTGTTTGTAACGACCTTGTGTTCTAAAAACATTGTTTCTAAGCCTTTAGAGGCATAACTTCCAGTGATACTTAAGATTGTCAGTAGCGCCAAAAGTATTGATTTGTTGAATGATTTCATTTTTTGTCCTTTGCTTTAGTTTTAATAAAACGCCATTATACCTCGTGTATTTTTAAAAAATTGATTTTAATGACTTTTTAAAAACAACCTGCTAACTGCTCTCAGTTGCTTTTTTCTTTGATTTTCAGGATGTTTCTGTGCCTTGTTTAAGGCTATTTTGTTACATTAAAAATGTAATCAATTATTCTTTGTTGATTTCCACTTTTAAGCCTTTGGTGTTTTTTGAAAGTGAGAAATCGGCCTGTGCCTTCATAATGGAATCGACGCACTCGTTTAAATCACTGTACTCATCAGTACCTGTGTCAAAACGCTTGTCACGCATAAAATAAAACATATTTTTATAAGTGAAAGCGGCTATCTTGATAATAATAAATGTATAGTAAGTGTCTTCCCAGATTGCTGCTGGCTTCTCTTTGCCCCCCACTTCAATATCCCCCATATGCACGCCATGGTCTTTCTTTTGCCAACGACCATCAACATGTTTCTTGATAATGTCAATTTCAGTTTGTGTAAAGTCTATTTCCATAATAACATAAAGGTAATATTAATGAATTTTTTGAGCATTTGGCATATCAAACACTGGCGTATCTTCAATTGGCCCACCAGCGGTGGCTTCTTCATCGGTTGGTTCACGCACCGTAATAACTTGTAAAATAAAAATCACTTCTCTGCCGCACATAGGGTTGTTGCCATCAACGGTAACTGAATTTTCATCGACACGGGTAACAATAAAATCCTTAGGTTCGCCCGCTTCATTTTCCATGGTAACAGTCATGCCGATTTTTCTGTATTCCTCTGGCACATTATCAATGTGATCGGTAAAAACCAATGATTCGTCTCTAGGGCCATAAATTTCATCACAGTTAATCGGCAACTCAATCACATCACCTTGTTCTTGACCTACCAATTCTGCTGTTACCTCAGAGGACAAGACTTCGCTAATCCCCTGTATGTAACCGAGCGGAAACTCAACTTCAGACAACACATCTTTGGTTTTTTTGTCAATGACTTTGTAAGTCAATTCAACAAATTTACCATCTTCAATAACCATTTTACTCATTGCTAAAAAATAGTAGCGCCAAAGATTTTAATCTCATTATCTTCGTCATAACCTAACACCAAACGACCGAGATACTCATTGCCTGCCATGTTCTTATTGGTTTGCTTATAAAGCACAGTAACATGCTCGCCACGACGAATCATACCCAAATACTCAGGGTCTTTTTCCAAACCCTTGGTTAATTTACTGCGAGCAAATTGTTTGCCCATTTCAATTTCATTGGCACCACGAAGCATTTCTTCAGAAAAATTTCGAGTAAATGCACCATAATTTTTATTGTTAGAGTATTTAACCAAATCATTCCAAAATGGATTGGCCACTGCCAATATCTCTTCATCTGTTTTTTCAATAATATTCATTTTTTTATTCTTAGCTCAATTATTTTTTCTGAGACCGCTATATACACTGAACATTCACTCAATGCATATAAAGGTCTCTTTTAAACAAAATAAAAAACCAACATAAAAATGTTGGTTTTTTATCGTTTCCAACAAAAACTTATCAAAAGTCTTTGTTAAGCGAGATTTCTACTTCTCACTATCGCCAACTAAGTGATACAAAGGTTGCTTCTCCATCTTGTACTCACCGGTAGTGCGATTACGCTGTGAAGTCGTCAAAACATGCCAATTTTTATCGTCAAGTTTCATCTTATCACCACGATAGTAGTAACCAGGCCAGCGAGTTTCCTCACGGAACAAAGTATGCTGAACCACACACTCAGAAGTGCGATGACGGTGCTTAAGCTCCCAAGCACGCAACAACTGGTGAATGTCTTCTGCACCCACTTTTTCTAAATCTTCTTCTAAAATCTTCAACTTATGAAGACCCATATTTAAAAGCTTGTCATTGGTCATATACTGCACTGTTACGCCACCTGCATACTCGTCCATCAACTTTTGTAAACGCTGTAAGCCGGGCATTGGCAAAATGTAACTTGGAGATACAGTACCGCCAACGATTTCGTTACGGCCCACTGTATAAGTCTCTAATGGCTTATAAACTTCAGCTTTACGCTCATCAATTTGCTTTTGAGAAATATTAATACCTTCAGCTTTACCATCATCGATATATTTACAAGCAGCTTTCGCAGACAAACGACCTTCGGTAAATGAACCTGATGAGAATGCGTGTGGTGTACCACCAACTGCATCACCTGCACCAAATAAACCATCAACAGTCATCATGCGGTTATAACCCCAGAAGTACTCAGGAATACCGCCTGAAATATCTTCAGGGCCTGAACACCATGCACCACAGCCTGTAGCGTGTGAACCCATGACATACGGCTCAGAGGTGGTTAACTCAGGGTTGATGTATTTAGGATCAATGTCTGTTGCAGCCCATAATACCGCTTGACCAACAGTCATACCTAGGAAGTTTTCCCATCCTACTTCTTCTAAGTGTGGGTCTTGGAAGGCCTCTACAGTTACCATGTGAATCGGACCACGACCTGCAGCTACTTCTGAGATGAAGGCATGGTTACGCAAGCAAGTTGGAATTGGTTTATGCGAGAAATGTTGATTTTCAGTATCAAGATACGCCTTACCCACTCTTTCTGCTAATTCTGGGAACCACTTAGACTCATACTCGTCGCCATAGGCATTTTGCGTATAAGTCTTAAGGTGTAAGAAATATGCACCAACGGGACCATAACCGTCTTTAAATCGAGCAAGAACGATACGGTTTTCCATTTGTGTCATCTTAGCGCCAGCTTCAATGAGTAATGCATAAGCAGAACCTGAAGACCATGGTGCATACCATACACGACCTGCACCTTCACCGACTGAACGCGGTTTAAAGATGTTAGACGCACCGCCAGCACCAACGATGACTGTTTTAGATTTGAATACATGATAGTTGCCTGTACGCACATTAAAACCAACAGCGCCTGCAACACGATTTTCTTGAGCATCGTCCATTAACAAATGTGTCACCATGATACGGTTAAATGTCTTATCGGCATTCACTTTCGCAGCTTCTGCAACGATAGGCTTGTAAGATTCACCATGAATCATAATCTGCCAGCGACCTTCACGCATGTATGAGCCAGTTTCAGGATTTTTCATTAATGGCAAACCCCACTCTTCAAATTTATGCACTGCAGAGTCAACATGACGCGCCATATCAAAAGCTAAGTCTTCACGAACCATACCCATCAAATCCATACGCGCATAACGCACATGGTCTTCAGGATTGTTTTCACCCCAACGAGTACCCATATAACAGTTAATCGCGTATAGACCTTGAGCAACTGCGCCACTTCGGTCAATATTTGCTTTTTCGGCAATGATAACCTTCTTATTGCGACCCCAATATCTTGCTTCATAAGCGGCACCTGTACCACCTAAACCTGCACCAACAACTAAAATGTCAATGTTATCTTCAATAATTGTCTTGTAGCTCATTAGTAGTACACTCCTTCTTTAAGTTCTAAACCGTTAGACTTTAACGTATGTAAGCCACCATCATCCAAACGAATTGACTCTGGTTCAAATGCTAACAACTCTGAGTTGCGCATTTCAGCACTAGGCTCTGCTTCGTTTCTAAAGTCAGGAATTGTTGAACCCCATGGTTTAGTCGTGATTGGTGATAAGAAGTTCTTCTCCCGACCATCTCTAAATTTAATTTTCCATGCAATCGTGCCTTTTTCTTCATCACGGATTACACGAACACTGTGTCCTAGTGGTGCAAAGTCTGCATAGCCACGAACATCAATTGCTTGGTGTGGACATGCTTTAACACATGAGTAACACTCCCAACACATATTAGGTTCAATGTTTAGTGCACGACGATATTTCTTATCGATATGCATAATGTCAGATGGGCAGATATCTACACAATGTCCACAACCATCACAACGAGTCATATATACAAAAGTTGGCATATTATTTCTCCTTTCTCTTAAGTTAGTTTATAAAATTAGTAATGGTTTGGCTTTTCACGCTTGATGCCAAGACCCATATTCATTGGAGCGTCTACTAACAACTCCATAGAATGTCTTTTTTGTTGTTCAGGCTCATCTCTGTTCAACGTTGGTAAGTTTTCAGCAGAACCGTCCGCCTTTCTAATACGCTTATCATAAGCAGCGAATGGCTTGAAGAACATATGTGAAAACTTAGACCAGTAAACACCACCAAACAATGAAACAGTAGCAAGGATAACCAGCAAGAACTCCCAACCCATTGAATTGCCATTGTAAGACCAAATTAGCGCTGTAATAGAAGTTGCCATTAATGACAAACTAAATGCGTCTCTTTTAAGGTCAATGTTAAATGGAGAATTACCTTCAGCAGCAACATCAACTTTAAATACAAACCAAAACCAAACACTACCAACAGCCAGCATAATCGCACCAACATGCCATACCTGTGTCCATATTGCATCAGCGCCATTGGCGTTAAAGATCATAACAGCTGTTGCTGCATTGAATAAAATGAAACCATACATAGTCAACAAGTGAACAAGACGACGCACTGGATTTTTAAATTCACCAGCTGAAACAACATCTGTTACGATTGTTGAAGTTGCAATACCGATTTTATCGCCAGCACTCAACTCATTGACTGCGTCTGCTTTTGCTTTATTTGCACTTTCGAAGAAAAACTTCGCACTTTTTTTATGTAACATATCCATGATTGTCATAACGATAACAAGAGCAACCATTATCATCACATAAGTTTGCATTGTTTCGTATGAAATACCGGCTGCATTTAGCGCGGCGATTGGGGTGTTAGTGATCATAGTTTCATTCCTCCTTTAGGTTTGTATAATCAGTTGTGAATCACATTAAAAAATTATTAAGCTTAAAACTTGATAACCAAACAATTATATACTAATATTTACTTATTTTAAAAAATAAATTTATTTTTTACTTTGCTGAGTGCCCACTCAATTTAATTTCTACTTTATCTTCATCATTAATGCTAGCATAATAAGCTTGCAGAACCTTAGCCACTTCAGGGCGTGAAAACTCTTGTGGTAAATCTTCACCATCTGAAAGCATCTTACGAACTTTAGTGCCTGATAATAAAACACGATCCTTCGCTTCATGTGGGCAAGTCTTCATTGAAGACATGCCGCCACATTCATGACACCAAAAAGTCCAATCAATTTTAAGGGGTTGTGTCACCAATGCATCACTTGGAATCTCATCAAAGATATTGTGTGCATCAAATGGACCATAGTAGTCATCAACACCTGCGTGATCACGACCAACAATCAGGTGTGAACAGCCATAGTTTTGTCTAAACAATGCATGCAACAAGGCTTCACGCGGACCTGCATAACGCATATCTAATGGATAACCAGATTGCAATATAGTGTTGTCAACAAAATAGTTATCAATTAATACCGAAATTGCTTCTGAGCGCACATCAGCAGGAATATCACCTGCCTTAAGTCCACCTAATACTGAATGAATCATGACACCATCACAAATCTCTACTGCAATTTTGGCTAAGTATTCATGTGAACGGTGCATTGGGTTACGCGTTTGAAAGGCTGCGATTGTTTTCCAACCTTTGTCATCAAAATAAGCACGCGTCTCAGCAGGGGTCATATATAAGTCACCAAATTTTGCTGGGAAGCCACCGTCTGACAATACTTTAATCGGTCCTGCAAGGTTGTATTCACCTTGTGCCATCACCATTACAACGCCTGGGTGTGCATCTTCCGTTGTTTTGAACACTGTTTCACACTCATGTGCCTTGTCAATCGAATACTTCTCAGTTACCTGCATTGTTGCAAGAATATCGCCAGATTTACCACTGACAATAGCAACTTCATCACCGGCTTGTACATCTTCATCGTTAGTAGATAAGGTCACAGGGATTGGCCAAAATAAACCATTTGTCATTGTCATATTATCACAAACACCCTCCCAATCGGCTTTACCCATAAAGCCATCTAATGGATTGAAACCACCGATACCTAACATAACAATATCACCTTCTTCTCTAGAAGAACAAGTAATTTTTGGTAGTGACTGTGCTCTTGCTAGCTCTGCTGTTAAAGCATCACCTGATAACGCTAATTCGTTGATTGTATCGCTACCATGTGGGGGGACTAATTTTGACATGTCTAATCCTATATTGATTTAAAAAGACAAAATTATACCGATAGCCGCTCTTTTGATGGTAGTATTTTTTATGAAAGCATTACAAGTTGATTTTAAATTTAATACGCTGATCGCCGTTCTTAGCTTTCTCGGCAACCATTTTATCCTTCTTAATATCGTAACTCAAAATACTGCCACTAAAGGAATCAAGGCCTTGAATAAGATGTGCATTACCTTCAAGGCGCACAAGTTGCTGGTTGGCAAAATAGGTAATAGTCTGAGCATTCGCCTCAACAGAACGCACTTGATTAGGTTGGCTCTGCTTGTAATGCGCTAATTTTTTTTTGCTGCCTTTGGCAATTATCTTACTGACAGTTTGTTTAACACTAAAAATTTGTATTTCTTCAGCACTTAGTACCAAAGAGCCTTTTGTTACCTCAGCATTACCTGTGTAAGTGCTAAGCCCACGGGGCTCGTCAATGACCACAGTTTGTGCTTTCACATCAACAAATGCTTTATGATCACCCATTAATGCATGCAATGCAAAAGACAGTAATGACAAAAATAGAAAAATTAGCTTATTCATAATGCCCTATGACGCCACCTGTTAACTTAACTTTTTTAGCTTTGGCATTAAAATGCATCCCTGTTGAATAAATATCTACTGCCTTAGATTGATAATGTACCTTTTCTTTAGTGCTATAAATTTCTTTATCATTTGATTGGTCAATCATTAAATTTTTAGTGTTAATTTTTGACCCTGATTTTTGCACAATTTTTACCGTGTTAAGCAACTTCACAAGATTTTTATTCATATCAATGCCCTGTGCATAAATTTTATTGCCATTTGCTATATAAGTAGTATCGTTTTTAGAATAATAATGCTTTTGAGCGTTTGATTGATCAATCGTTAAATCACGGGTTAATATTTCTTGCCCGCCATTCTGACTGATGCTGATTTTTCCCCACAACTGCATTTTATCTTTTATATCTATCATGGTCATACCTTGTGCAAAAACTTTGCTATGTTCATCAAAATAAGTGATTTCTTTTCGACTACTCAAGTCACTGGTTTTGGTATTTATCAACAGTTCTTTAGCCTGCATTTTATAAACAGCCCCTGTATTGGATTTAATATCAACTTTACCTTTAAATTTGATTTCACCATTGCCTAAATAATGAGCACGCTTGGAAGTCATGGTGTAGAACTCTCCACCTTTTTCATTATAGGTGGTAACCATTGGCTCTATCAGCAGGGCAGGGGCTTGTTTAAAATTAAAATAGTTTTTGGCTTCAATAAGATACACAAGTTGTTGTTTGTTGTTGAATTCTTGCAAGACAAAATTATCAATTTTTTCAATATAGTTGGTGGCTTCACCTAGGTTCATATTGTCATCAGATATAAATATAGATGAAACCAGCGTTATAAAAAGCCACACAACACCAATCGGCACTATAATAAAAACCGCAACTAATAAATTTCGTCTTAAGTGAAAATTAATCATAACCATAAAATAAGTGGCATCTACGCCATAACGCCAAACCATAGCTTGAACATTAAAACTGTTGAAAAAACTATCGTGCAACATAATATTAAACTATTGCAATACCGACACAAAACAGTTGATGTGCAAACACAACTTAACGAAAGCTTACAACTACAACAACTATGTTTAAAACATCATACTTTATTTATCATCAATGATGATATTAACCTAGCGAAAAAAATCTCTGCCGATGGCGTGCATTTGGGTAAAAATGATGCATCAATCCAACAAGCACGCGAACAATTGGGGATAGATGCTGTTATTGGCGTGTCCTGCTACAACGCTATTGACTTAGCGCAAAGCGCACAAAATCAAGACGCAAACTATGTGGCATTTGGTGCATTATTCCCATCAGTCACCAAACCTGATGCTCCCCAATGTCATTTAAATGTTGTTGCCCAAGCACGACAAATACTGGATATTCCCATTGTTGGCATTGGTGGTATTAACTTTGACAATCAACAGCAAGCGTTTGATGCAGGTTGCAGTGCAGTGGCAATGATTGCTGCTTTGTGGGATTAGGTTATTTCAATCAACTGACTAACACTAGGACAATAGAGGGCGCAGCGTACTGGGATTTTATAAATTTCACAGAGTGTTGTCTTGTAGAAGCGTAGTTGTTTGGCGTGCTGGTTTTGTTGGCGTTGGATGAATTTATTTAGTGGTTCATTTTCAGCAGGTTCAGTGGTTTTAAAGTCAATTACCCAAAGCGTGCCTGCATCAATAAACAATCTGTCGATGGCAATGGTGCGTGCGTCTACGATAAACTCGGCTTCAGTTTGGGTACTGTCTCGTTGTTTAAATAACCAATCAAATTTTTCATCATTTTTAGTGTTCTCTAGCAGTTTGATAATAAACACCGACCAACGCTCAATATCTTTAGGTGATGTGCCAATCTCAATTAGGCGATTACGAATATTTTGAATACTCGGTGTGAATAATTCTTGTTCATAATATTGATGCACTAAAGTGCCTAAAGCACTCTTGAATAAGCGCTCAAAGTTTTGTTGGTATTCAATAAACTCGCCTTGTTCTGGTGTTTTATTGATTGGTGTTTTCATTTGAGAAAATCGTTTTAATAAGGGCGCTTGGACATCTTCCACCGTATCAGATATCTTATCAATGCCTTCAAAAACATTGGCATAAAAAGGCATCAATAAATGCAAAAAAGAGCCTTTAATACTCTTGCCAGATTTATTGACTGCACCCAATAAATGCAAGTTTGACTTAGCACGGGTCATTGCTACATACAACAAACGCATGGTTTCAAACTTGTCTTGTTGAGATTCAATAAATTTTAAGTAGGTGTAAGTGCCACTTTCATTCGTATCAACAGCTGGCTTGATGGGGGCTAATAGCAAAGATTTATTAGAAAACTCACGCAGTTGCATTATCGGACTGTCGTTACTTCGGGCGCTCTTGCCTAGGCTAGGAATAATGACACTGTCAAACTCCAGTCCCTTTGATTGGTGAATAGTCATTAACTTAACCAATGCCTTGTCACTTGGTGCATATAAGTTTTTCATCGCACTCTCAATGGTTTTTGTATTGAGCATTTGCTGCGTTTCACAGTTGTGAATAATTTTCAAAAATTCGTCTTTAATTTCTAGTTCGGTGTTTGACAATGTGTCGTTAGTTAAGCCCAATTGGCTCAGCGCATAGCTCAACAATTCAACAAAATTAAATCGCCCTTGATTATTGACAACATCGTGCAAACAGGCGTGCAAATGTTTGGCTCGTTTTTGCCCATCTTCGCTGAGTTGTACCAAGATAGTCTCATCACTCAGTTGCTGATAAATAATACAATCATCACACTCAGACAAGACCAACAAATCATTCAATACCAGCCCACACCAAGGTGCGCGTAAGACACTTAACCATGCCAACTTATCACCTAAATGCAATAACGCCTGAGTGAGTGAAAATAAATCACGCGTTAATAAATGGTTTTGCAATTTGGTAATCTCAACTGACTCAAAATCGATATTATCGTCCTTAAGTTGTTGTGCAATGCTTTCTAAATGTGAACGAGCACGCACTAAGACAGCTATCGTACCGCCCTTATTATTTTGCAAAGAAGTTTGAACAATCTTACTAACTGTTTTTGCTTCAAGTAAAAGTTGCTCGGCAGCAAAGGGATAAAAAACAATGGCATTTTTATCTTCTTCATTTGAGCTTGATTGCGAATTGGCATACGAAATTGCACCTTGATGCACATCATTATTTTCTGGAAATATTTTACTAAAAAGAGCATTATTACCCTCAACAATACTTCTTGAAGAACGAAAATTAGTACTCAATACTAACGATTTTGGTTGGATACTGGCAATACCTTCTTCCTTCACCTGCAAAAATAAACCTACCTGTGACTCTCTAAATCGATAGATTGACTGCATCGGATCGCCCACCAAAAATAGCGTTTTGCCATCACCATCTTGCCATTGGTTAATCAACTTTTCAATGGTATTAAATTGCGATGCTGAAGTGTCTTGGAACTCATCAATTAATAAATGCTGAATTTTGTAATCCAAAAACAAAGCAATGTCGCTCACGCCTTGTTCTTCGTCTAACGCCTGACTGGCATTCAGTGCTACTTCAATAAAATCATGTGCTTGTTCCTGCTCAAAATACACATTCAAATGCGCCACGCTCAACTTTAGCACCTTGGCAATTGCCCGTAAAATAGTAGACTGTTCTTGCGAAAATTCTACATCTGGCAAAGTGTTTAATTGCACCAATCTTAATCTTAACGATTCATCAAAAAATTCTGTCGGTAATTTTTTTTCCAAAGTCTTACGCCAACCGTCTTTCTTAGTCAAACAGAAGGCAGCAATCAACTTCCACTTTTCCAAATCCGCACAATCCACACTGGGTAACGATGTTATCTTATTGAAATTTAAATCCTTATCGGACAACATAAGTGCAAAAAAATCTGCCTGAAAATACAACGCTGCCAAACCGTGCAATTCCTCAAGACTTTTGATAACAATCGCCTTAGCCGTATCCTGCAACACTTTTGGATCTATCACGCCATCGCGGTACAAACGCGTTAGCCACTGGTCTCGTTTAGACAACATTTGCACCACTAACTTCTGAAAACTACCAACATTGTTATCCAAATGTAATAACAAATCAGCAATTGCTCCGCCTTGTTGCTTATCATCAATCATCAATAGTACTTGCTCAGTGGCATATTGATACGCATTATCGCGTGCCCAATTCTCAGCCATAATTTGGCGTGGCACAAGCTGTGATGGCAAAGGATAACGATTGTTAATCAGGTTGTAAAGCCCATCAATAGTAGATATTTTCAATCGCCTCGGGTTTTGTAATAACTGCCATCCCCGCTCATCCGAACGCTGCATTGCTTGCGATGCTAATTCATAAGTTATTTGTTTGTGTGGTGCTTTTGGCTTAGGCTCAAAACTGGATTTCAACGCCAACAAAACACGCTGAGTCATCTCATCAACTGCCTTATTGGTGAATGTCATTGCCATGATATTCTCAGGCTCATCAGATACTGACAACAACTTTAAATAGCGTTGCGTTAATAACTCTGTTTTGCCTGAGCCCGCTGGGGCTTGCACGATAAAAGACTGGCTAATGTCTAGGGCTTCGTTTCTTTGTGCTTGGTCATTCACGGTTTTTAATATTTTGTAGATATTCTACTAATTCATTAACATTAGTATGCTGATTATTTTTCGCATTTTAGCACGCAGTTGATATTCTATCTTTTAAATCATTAAAATTATTTTTTGACTTGTCGTAATTTGGAAAATGTTTTTTAAAATCTTTATCCTTTCTAATTTCGTCAAAATTAGTAAAGGGTTTATCGGTTTTTTTATAATGAAGCAATAACCAAAACTCAAAACAAGGTTCTGAAAAAACACAATGATACACATCTTTTGGTTTTTTTATCTGTTCAATATCACCCTTAGTCTTTTGATATTTTGAATGCCCGTCCTTATCAAAAACGCAATAAACCCTATCATAGGGATTGCCTGATCTTTTTGCTTTTTGATAAAGCTGCTTTGCTTCTCTAAGTAAACTATCTGGTGTATTTTGCTTAATATCTAGTATTTCAATATTAACCGTGCTTAATTTTAAATCTCCGATTAATCCCTTAAAATAGTTAACCTCAGTTCCGCCTTCACAAACAATCAAGACTTTATCATAAGGCTCTATTGTTGCAGTTTTCCTAGGGTTATAACCGGATTTTATCTTGCATCTTGCCATCTTGTTATCTTGTTATTTCAAATATGGCACTGCACCATAGCGACCTGAAAGATAGGCGCTTTCCAAATTATCTACGCCTTTTCTAACCTTGAAATCAGCAAGAGAAAACAATTCAGTGACATTGTTTTCCTTTTCACAAAACCACACTTGATCTTTCCTAAAGGTGTCTTGATTAAGGAGTGAGGTCTCATGAGTAACAAAAATAAGTTGCGCGCCGTGTTTGTTAATCTCTGGATTATGAAACATACTCACTAAATATGCCACTAACTTTGGATGCAAACTATTATGTAACTCATCCATTACCAAGCAATAGCCTTTTTCTAATACCTCCAACCATGGACCTGAAAGTTTAAATAATCTTTGTGTTCCCTCTGATTCTTGTTCTCTAAAATCAAAAGACACCACACTGCCATCATCAGATGTATGTTGAGATTCTACTTTAAAAAGCTTAATTTTTGATAAATCTTCACCTTTTTTTACTAAAAGCCCCTTCATTTCATCAGAAATTTTTGCTTCCTCCGCTGTCTCCTTAGATACAACAAAATCCTCAATGCCTATATCAGCTGTTTTCATAAATTCTAAAATTTCTTCTTTTCTTTCCTTATTTTCATTCGCTTGATGACAAGTAAAGTAAAAACCTGGTAAATCATCAGATAGACCTTTTAACTTATCAATAGCAGAAAAAATAGTTGCCAATGATTCACTATTTAACTGCACGGCTGTTGACAAAAACAATGAATTGTCTTTGGTGCTTTCTTGCCAAATCTTTTTCTTGCCTTTAAGTGCACTCATTGTCCCCCATTGGTTTGTTGATTTTCTATCAATTAGGTTTTGTGGGCTGCCTTTTGGATATTGATACAGCCATTCATCAATAATCTTTTCTTGCGTAGCAGAAAAACCATAGACATAACGAACCCCACCATCAATCAAATCTAATTCAAACGCTGTAGGTTGATTTACACTGTCTTTAGCAAGCAAAAAAGGCTCAATGTATTTCACACCCTTGTTTGCTTGATAACTAAAAGAGTTTTCAATAATTCTTAACATAGCCCCTAAAACCTTTATCAAATTAGATTTTCCGCTCGCATTAGCGCCATAAATAACAGCACTATTGAGCACATCAAGGGTTTTTCCTGTAGATAAAGGAATGGCAGTAAAATTATTTTCTAATTCATTCTTTTTAGTTTTTAACAAACTAAGGGTTTGTTTTTCTTTAATTGAACGAAAATTAGTAACACTAAATTCTAAAAGCATTTTAGTTTAAAAATAAAATAAAATTAACATTATGACAGTTTTTGTCAAAAAATCAAATTTATTTATGCTTTAACAGATGTAAACACGCTCAATAAAGTCAAACCATTTTGAATAATGTGCTTAGTAGTAATAATGAATTGCAATCGTTCAAAGACTTTCTAATTGTTCCAGCCAAGCGTTAAAGCCTCGGCATTTTTCTCGTATTTTTGGTAGCCCGATCTCTTGTAAAATTATTGGTGCATGTTGGGTTTTTATGTATGTTGCATTATTTTCAATGCGTTTAGAGGGTGCAGTTTCTTTAGAGTTATTGATTGTTTCTAAATCTGAAAAGTCATTAACAACTTCATCAATCCAACCTTGATTTGTCTTTAAGCCACTTGCCATTTTTACACTATCACTAAAAAGTAGCGCTTCAAACTCATACATTTGCACATAAGGAATAATTTTATGTTGTTGCCCTTGTTTAATGCCATTTTTAATTTTTTCTTCTAAAGTTTTTTTGGTTTCATTATCGCTCAGCCTCTTAAAACCATAAAAATCATAAAGCGTTGTTACAAAATCAAAATTATGTATCAGTCTATTTAATTTTCCACTAACTCTATCAATGCTAATATTACCTTTCATATTGTGTAACTTTATATAAACCTCTAAATTTGCAAAATGTGGCTGTAAAACTTGTTCAACAAACTTCCATTCTGATTTTCCTTCTACCGATATAAGCAACCTTGTCATTTTGGCAAACCCCCAATCAAGCCTTCTTCCCAAGTTGTGCCCATTTGGTAATTCTCAAGCCACGCTTTTAGTGCCTCCTGTTTGTCTTTGCCAAATCTTTCAAATTTAGATTCTCCCTCTTCGTAATCTACAACAATAAAATCATCAGGCTCAAAACAATTAGCCAGTGCAACAGATTGAGTGGAAATAATCACTTGTGATCCGTCATTGGCTATGGCTTTTATGATTTCAGACAACACGACCAACGCGTCTGGATGTAATCCAATTTCTGGTTCGTCTAGCACAATGGTTGCAGGACGCAAGTCTTTGGGTTGTAAAAATAGCGTTGCCATACAGATAAAACGCGCTGTGCCATCAGACAAAGTTTGTGCGGAAAAGCCTAAGTTGCTTAAATCATTAACATGTTGCCAGCGTAAAAGAATATTTTCACCCTCAATATTAAAATCAAAATCTTGAAAATACGGGGCAACCGTTTGTACGGCACTCACGATATTTTGATAATCAGAAATGAAGTCTGTCTTTAATTTATATAAAAAAGGGGCTAAGTTAGTCGCAAAACTGTCTAAAAATTTATTTTTCCCCATGTCTTGAAATGATTTAAACCCTGAGGCTGAAGAAGTATCATGAAAATGATACAATTTACATTGTTCTAAAAACTCCTTGGAATAACCTGCTATATCGTTTATATGGTTTTTAATTAAACTTTCATAACCTGAAGTTATCTCATCATAATATGGGCTTTCATACTTTTTTGTGTTGTGAATGCTTGCAAAATCTTCAATGTATAAGGTATCGTTTTCATTATCTTTTCGCAACACAGAAAGATACCCATTAACAACATCTCTACCTGTTGAAAAGGTTAAGTTAATTCTGATTTCATCAGTAGTTTTTCTGCCAAAATATAGAAACCGTTCCGCACCACCATTTTGCTTAATATAAGATTGCAACCTTTGATTATAGATATTTTCAAGCAGCCTAAAAACGGAAATAAAGTTACTTTTCCCAGAACCATTCGCCCCAATCAATACATTAATCGGTTGCATCTCTAAATCCAACTCTTTAATAGATTTAAAGCCTTTGATTTTAATGTGCGATAAATTGTCCATTGTTTGATTTTACATTTTTTCAGGGGCAGACACACCCAATAATCCCAATCCATTTTGAAGCACTTGCTTGGTGGCAATGATGAGTTGCAAACGAGAGGCTTGCAGGGTTTTATTATCAATCAAAAACTCACTATTGTTGTAATAACTGTGAAAATCACCCGCCAAATCACGCAAATAATAAGCCAAAACATGTGGCTCATAATTTAGTGCTGCATTCTTAAGCATGTCTGCGTAACGACTTAGCTGCTTGATGAGTGCTTGTTCATATTCATTATTAAGTAGCGCCAAATCTGGTGCTTGATTGCCATCTGCTTTAGCAAGCACTGAACAAATGCGTGCATGGGCATATTGAATGTAAAACACAGGATTTTCATTAGTTTTGGACTTTGCTAAATCCAAATCAAAATCCATATGCTGTTCGGCTTTACGCATAATATAGAAAAAACGCGCTGCATCATTGCCAACCTCCTCACGCAACTCTTCTAAAGTAACGAACGAACCACTACGCGTTGACATGGCAACTTTCTCGCCATTTCTAAACAAATTGGCAAACTGCACCAATAAAATTTCCAATTTATCAGGGTTGTGGCCAAGCGCCTGAATTGATGCCTTTACTCTGGTAATATAACCATGGTGGTCGGCACCCCAGATGTTGATGATTTTGTCGTAACCTCGCTCAAACTTCTCAAGATGGTAGGCAATATCAGAAGCAAAATAGGTGTGCATACCGTTATCACGCACCACAACACGGTCTAAGTCATCGCCAAAATCTGTGGTTTTAAACCAAAGCGCCCCTGCTTTTTCGTAAATATGCCCTGAGTCTTGTAATTTTTTCACCGTTTTTTCACTCAAACCACTGTCCACTAAAGTTTGCTCACAAAACCATTGTTGATACTCAACACCAAACTCTGACAAATCGGTTTTAATGCCGCGCAAAATATCATTAATTGCCAAATCAAAGATTTTTTTGTAATCGCCCTGTAATTGCAACTTGCAATTAACAATCAAACCATCAATGTGTTTTTCTTTATCGCCACCGTGTTTTTCGTCTTTACAAACGCCACTAAAAATATCAAGTTTTTCAATTCCCTGAATTTTTTTGGCAATATCAAAAATATAATCCCCTTTATAACCATTATCAGGAAATTTATCCGTCTCAACATAACGCAAATAAACCGAAGTCGCCAAAATATCCATCTGCCGACCCGCATCATTCACATAATATTCATTGTCAACTTCAAAACCAACCACCCGCAAAAGATTAGCAACCGTTGCCCCATAGGCTGCACCGCGTCCATGCCCGACATGCAACGGTCCTGTCGGATTGGCAGATACAAACTCCAATAACACCCGCTGCCCCTCGCCCACATTGGACGAACCATAGCCCGCTCCCTGCTCAATAATACGATTAACAACCGACGCATTAGCCCCCTGAGACATAAAGAAATTAATAAAGCCTGGACCCGCAATCTCAATCTTTTCCACCTCGGCAGAATCTGGGAAATTGGCTTTAATTTTCTGCGCCAACTCTCTGGGTGCACACCCTGCCTGCTTAGACAACATCATCGCAATATTCGAGGCAAAGTCCCCTTGGGTTTTATCCTTTGAATGGTCAAGTCGAATATTCTCAGGTACCTTCTCCAACACGCCCTGTGTTTTCAGCGATACCAACGATTCCATTAATAATACTTGTAATTGTTCTTTATTCATTTTTACTCTTATTCTTGATTAATCCAACTTTTCTTTTTTATGGTATTTTCCTTATTTATTACTTGTATTTTAAATATAATTTTCTACCAATAACTTAAACTTTTTTTAAAATTATACAAAATATATTTAGTATCAGGTATAATGTTCGCTTAAGGATTGCGGATTCGCGGTCGACACTAAGCCATTGTGGATTCACAGTGGCTTTTTGTTATCTGGAAAAACCTTATTGTTAACCATTTTTTCTTTTATAACCTCAAAGCTTTTGTTTTCTTGTTCAGGTCTCAAACAATTCAATCCAATTGGTCGTGCTATCAAATCAGCTAATTGTAAACCTGTGGAATTACTTTGTTTGTTCGCCATTACCATTTTAAAATTGGCTTTCATGCCCTTGAAATTACCATTAGAACATATTCTGCTAAATTCAAGCTCTAAATCTCTATCTTCTGTTTTTCCTCGTTGTTCTACAACAATATGCATTATTTTCTTCTGTTGATTAGACGCAATTAAGAAGTTGAATAAATGTTCAACACAAAACTTAAGTGCAATATGATAAGGATTGTTATCATAACGATAACTATTTTTTAGTATATCCTTTTTAACAGTTGTACTGATAACTGAAAACTCTTGCTGACTAACAACATCTGATAACTCTCTTATAAAACCGCTCTTCTTTTCTGGGTTGTTCAGTATCTTAAAAACACCCTTATCTTTACGAATTTCATTCTCATGCAAAATAACTATATCATGCCCAAAGTGATTAAACTTAAATTCTTGGAAATCCTGAACAGTTTTCAGATAATCAGATTTTTTGAATATGCAAAACGCCAATACAAATATTGGATATTGTGTATCAATATTGACAAGCCCATGATCACCACTTTCATCAACATAAACGATATAATCGCTAAAGTCCATACTAGTGAGCCTCTTGCCAAGAGACGCCAACACCCACATCAACTTTAAGCGGAATGTCTAATTGGTAAGCATTTTGCATCAGGTCTTTTATTTTGTCGGCAAATTCATCGGCTTTTGATGCGTTTACTTCAAACACCAATTCATCATGGACTTGCATAATCATTTTAATATCTGGGTTATTTCTGCCAATCCACGCATCAACATCCAGCATGGCTTTTTTAATGATATCTGCTGAAGAGCCTTGCATTGGGGCATTGATGGCAGTACGCAGGGCGTGCTGTTGTAGCATTTTGTTCTTAGCGTTGATTTGTGGCAAGTATAAGCGTCTGCCCATCACCGTTTCTACAAAGCCTTTTTCTTTTGCCAATTCTTTGGTGCTATCCATATAGTTAAGCACATTTGGATAGTTCTCAAAATACGCCTCAATATATTGCTTGGCTTCGGTGCGTGAGACATCAATTTGCTTCGCCAAACCAAAGGCACTCATACCATAAATCAAACCAAAATTAATCGCTTTGGCTTTGCGACGGTGTTCTTGAGTGACGGCGTCAAGTGGCACATTAAACATAGTAGATGCAGTAGCGCTGTGCACATCTTTGTCTTCATTAAATGCACTTAAAAGATTTTGGTCTTGGGATATATGTGCCATAATTCGAAGTTCAATCTGCGAATAATCTGCTGCAATAACCACATTACCTGCGCTGGCAATAAAGGCCGAACGAATTCTTGCACCTTGCTCACTACGAATAGGGATATTTTGTAGATTTGGGTTACTAGATGACAGGCGACCTGTCGCAGTGACTGCTTGATGATAAGAAGTGTGCAGTCTTTTAGTGTGCAGGTCAACTTGCTTAGGCAGTACCTCCAAATAAGTAGAGTTGAGCTTGGTTAGCATGCGATAACCAAGTATTGAGTCCACTAATGGATGGTCTAATAATTTTAAGGCTTCTTCATTGGTTGATGGTGCGCCTTTCGGGGTTTTCTTTTTTGATTCTAACCCTAAACCTTCTTCTGAAAACAAAATTTGCTGAATTTGTTTCGGTGATTCTAAATTAAACGCATTGCCTGCTAATTCAAATGCCTGTGCCTTAATGGTTTCCATCTGCGCAATAACATCAAGTTGCTGCTTGCCTAAAGCGTTTGCATCTAATTCTACGCCATTGCGCTCCATGGTTACCAAAACAGCAATCAGGGGTAATTCTAGCGTTTGATAAAGTTTGTAAAGTGTGGCATAATTCACCAATTCTTGTGCCAAAACTTCGTTGAGTTTGTGCGTTACAATAACATCTTCACAAGCATACGGAGCACCGTCATCAATACTCACTTGATTGAAGGTGATTTGCTTTTTACCTTTGCCTGCAATATCAGTAAAATGGGTAGTGGTGTACCCTAGATAATGCTCAGATAGGTCATCCATATTATGTCTTGATGCAACCGAGTTCAAACAATAAGATTTGAGCATAGTGTCATCAACAATACCATTGAGTGTAGTGCCATAATTTGCTAGGATATGGCTATCGTATTTGAGGTTTTGTCCGATTTTTCCAATGCTTGAATCCTCTAAAATCACCCGCAATTTTGACAACACCTCATCAAAGTTCAGTTGTACTGGTGCATCTAAATAATCATGGGCAACAGGAACATAGAAGCTGTCTTTGTCCACCAAAAATACCCAGCCAACAATTTTGCCGTTCATATAATCTAGCGAATCAGTTTCTAAATCAAAAACAAAACGCTTACATGCGCTCAGGCGTTTGACTAAAGTTTCAAAACTATCTTGTGTGAATACTGTGTTTTGCGTGTATTCCTTTAACCAATCAGACTGACACACCCCAGTCTGTGACACCTCAGGATTTGACTCAACTATAGGCAAGGTCATTGACTTGACTACCGGAGTTGTGACGCTTGACTCAACACCACCAAGTTGTTTAAACCATACCTTGAAACCATATTTTTGATAAAGATTCATCAGTTTTTCATTATCAGCACCCGGCTCATTATCCAAAATATCACAAGGCAATTCCACATCAAATTTAAGCTGTACTAATTGATAAGACAAATCTAGTAGATCAAAATTCTCTCGCAATTTCTCACCTACTTTACCGCCGATTTGCTCAGCATTGGCCTTGATACCTTCAATAGATTTAAACTGCTCTAGCCACTTAATCGCGGTTTTAGGTCCTACACTTGGCACCCCAGGAATATTATCAGCACTATCACCAGTGAGTGCCAAAAGGTCTAAGATTTGCTCAGGTCTAACGCCTATTTTTTCAACAACACCATCATAATCTAACAAATTACCTTTCATATCTAACTGATGTACATGTTCATTAACCAATTGCATTAAATCTTTATCGCCACTGGCAATAATCGTATCTAACTTATGTTCCTTGGCACAAAGACTTAGCGTAGCAATCACATCATCTGCTTCCACGCCATCGACACACATAAAATGAAATCCCATCGCACGAATAATTTCATACAGTGGTTCAATTTGCATAACCAACTCTTCATCAGCAGGTTTGCGATGTGCTTTGTACTGAGGGTAAATCTCATGACGGTGGTTTTTACCTTTAGCGTCAAAAATTGCAATGAGTTTTGCTTCAGGATATTGGCTCTGTAAACGCTTTAACGCATTAATGACGCCAAATATCGCACCCGTTGGGAAGCCCTCATCGTTGGTTAAATTTTGCGCAATAGTAGAAAAATAAGCCCTAAATAAAAAGGCTGATCCGTCTAATAAAATAAGTTGATGAGAGTTTGACATAAGGGTAAATTTTACCGATTTTTTAGACATCAAGATTAGTATAAAATACACCTATGGCAATTTCACCTCAAACCCTTATTAGTGCTCACGATATCAGCCTCACGCGTCGTGGAAAAAGCGTTTTGGATAAGGTGAGTTTTGAGCTTCAGCAGGCAGAGTTTCTTACTATCATTGGTCCAAATGGTGCAGGGAAAAGCTCACTTATCAAAGTTTTATTGGGTTTGATTAAAGCCGATAGTGGTAATATTAAGCGTGCAAAAAAACTCAAATTGGGTTATATGCCGCAAGCTTTTAGCCCCAATCCATTTATGCCTCTCAAGGTGCTTGATTTTTGTAATCTTAATCAAAAAGTTGCCCCTAACTTCTTACAAGAAACCGCTGCATTAACGGGGATTAAAAGTTTGTTAAGTTCACCTTTAAAAACCCTATCGGGTGGTGAATTACAACGCGTATTACTAACGCGTGCGCTACTCAATAAACCCAATGTATTAATCTTGGACGAACCCGCACAAAATCTTGATGTTGGTGGGCAAATGCAACTCTATAAACTCATTCAAAACATTCATCAACAACAAGGTTGTGCGGTGTTAATGATCTCTCACGACCTGCATCGGGTAATGAAAGAATCCACCCAAGTGCTGTGCCTATATCACCATATTTGTTGTATGGGAAAACCTGAGGTGCTTATTAAAGATGCTCAATTTAATGATTTATACGCCGACCAGATGGATGAACTAATGACAACTTATGAGCATCATCACAATCATTGTCACGAAAATTAGTGGTTCGCCCTGATATAATATCTGTTTTTTGAACGATGGACACACCATGAAAGATATTATTGAAGCGGCTTTTGAAGACAGGGCTAACATCAGCCCACAAACTGCAAGTAGCGAAGTTAAACAAGCCGTTTCTGAGGCAATCCATCTGCTTGATTCAGGTCAAGCGCGTGTTGCCGAACAAAGAGGTGTGGGCGACTGGGTTGTCAACGAATGGCTAAAAAAAGCAGTATTATTATCTTTTAGACTAGAAGACAATGTGCCCATGCAAGGTGGCTTTACCCAATATTATGACAAAGTACCTTCAAAATTTGCCACACTATCTGCAGAGGAATTTGCAGCAGCAGGTGTTCGTGTCGTGCCGCCAGCAAGTGCGCGTCGTGGCTCATTCATCGCTAAAAACACCGTGCTTATGCCATCGTATGTCAATATTGGTGCTTATGTTGATTCTGGCACAATGGTGGATACTTGGGCAACCGTTGGTTCTTGCGCACAGATTGGTAAAAATGTTCACCTCTCAGGTGGCGTTGGTATTGGTGGTGTATTAGAACCTTTGCAAGCAGCTCCTACCATTATTGAAGATAACTGCTTCATCGGTGCGCGTTCAGAAGTAGTTGAAGGCGTAATTGTTGAAGAAGGCGCGGTAATTTCAATGGGGGTTTATATCGGGCAATCTACCAAAATTTTCAATAGAGAAACTGGCGAAGTAACTTATGGTCGCGTACCTGCAGGCTCGGTTGTTGTATCTGGCAACCTACCTTCAAAGGATGGCAGTTATTCGCTCTACTGCGCAGTGATCGTCAAACAAGTAGATGCTAAAACTCGCTCTAAAGTTGGCATTAATGAATTGCTAAGAGGCATTTAATTGCTTGTCTGAGTGTAGGCGTTCTTTGTAATATCAAGTGCATTCAAAAACAGCAAGTGCGTGCGCCCAAACTATGGTCAGATTACATATAATCTACAAACAAAATTATTGGCAAATTAAGGAAGAATTCTGCTTGTTAAGTAACCATATACACTCCCCAATATTATGTCCATCTTGATTATAAAATCTAAAAGTTTTGCCTGCATTTGTGGAAATTCCATAACCAAAACCCGACCGAGAATAAACAAAATTAGCCTTATGCTTGCCAATATCAACATTTCTTTTCATTACATTGTCAACCTTAACTAACGCTGTGCCACTATTGCCAATAATCAGTTGGTCGTAATCAGTTTGCATATCCAGTACTTCTAAATAATGCGCATGCCCAGCAACAAATAGTGTGTGATTAGGCAATAAATCTTTAAAGGCTATTTGCTGGGTTAAATTGCCATAATAATATTTAGATTTAACTTTATTATAAGTCCACATAGGTCGGTGTGTGAGGAATATATTGGTCGAATTTTTATCAATTTTTAATTGTGCTATAGACTCTTTATAAAGAGCCAATTGTGCATCAGAAGTGTGGTCATCTTGACCATAATTGCTGTCAAACATAATATAATTAACCCCCTTCAACTTTAATATATAAGGCTTTTCCATCTCCGCACAAGGTTGCCCCGTCTCTGGATATTCCCATGGCGATAAATAGCGAAACCAGCCGTTTTTTGCTCTATCACATCCCTCATGATTGCCTCTAGAAAAGGCGATTACTGATGATTGAAATAATGAGTTTGCAGGTGCAAACCAATCGGCATTCCAAGCACCCCAATTGTATCCACTGGGCGAACCTTGGCAACCTTTGTCGCCCACAGGACAAGGGGTTTTTCGATAAAGATAATCACCTACATGCAAAATTATATCGGGGGATTGGGATGCAATATTCGCATTTAATGGATACAACGGCCAAGCCTTGGCATCATTACACGCTTGCACTTTAGCTTTATTAATTCGACACCCTGTATCCCCTAATATAGCAATACGATTCACCTCATTGGGCAAAGTAGGCAACGCCTGCTGTTGAATTTTGATTGAACGGGTATCTCGACTGACCAGCAACTCACATACTGCTGGAAAATTCACCGCCTTAGGTGCTCTTAATTGCATGGCAGTGGGAATATCGTTAATGCTCACTTTTGGGCATTGATCATCATTTAATAAAACAACTCTAACGCTGAGTTGGTCGTTTGCCACCATTTGAACCCATTGAGGATTGGGCTGTGCATAACCCAAAAATGACAACGATAACAACGAAACCCCTGTTACAAACTTAAAAAATCTCATAAAAACCTCTAATCATAATCCAAAAATAACACCCAACAACACACTCATACCAATATACTGATTGTGCAAAAACGCCTCAAAGCAAGCACCTCTCTCACGCTTTTTAATTAAAAACTGATGGTAAAACATCAACCCCAACACCACAAAAAGCACCAAAAAGTAGGTCAATTCTAACACAAATACCTGTCCAATTTTAATCAAAATAGCCATTAATATCAATTGCAATAAAACAATAATTAAACGGTCAAACTTGGCAAATAAAATAGCACTAGATTTAACCCCAATCTTTAAATCTTCCTCTCTATCCGCCATGGCATACATGGTATCGTAAACAACCGTCCAAACAACCGTTGCTAGAAAAACCCACCACGCATCACTTGGCACACTGCCATTCGTCGCAGCAAATGCCATCGGCACACTCATCGCAAATGCACAGCCCAGCACAAATTGTGGCAAGTGCGTCCAACGCTTGGTAAACGGATACAGCGTTGCCAAAAAACCTGCAATAACTGCCAATTGAATGGTCAAAGTATTGGTCATCAGTACTAAGCCAAACGCAACAATCATTAATAAAAAAAATAAAATCAACGCCGATTTTGGGTGAATTTCCCCTGTGGTGATAGGACGGTTTTGCGTGCGTTCAATCAATTTATCAATCTTTCTATCCGCATAATCGTTAATCACACAGCCTGCTGAACGCATTAAAACCACCCCCAGTACAAAAATCACAAATAATTTTAAATCAGGAAGCCCCCCAGCTGCCAAAAATAACGCCCACAAAGTAGGGTAGAGCAATAGATAAATACCAATCGGCTTGTCCAAACGCATCAGGCGAAAATAAGCAGTCATAAGGTTGCTAAAAACACCTCTAGTTCAGCCGATAATGGGGCTTTAACCGTTTGAATTTCCCCAGTGCTTGGGTTGGTAAAAGTTAACTGGTGTGCATGTAGGAATAAACGCCGCAACCCTTGAGCGTGTAATTTTCGATCAAATTCTCTGTCGCCATATTTATCATCACACGCCAGCGGATGCCCCACATATTGTGCGTGCACACGGATTTGATGCATACGCCCCGTTTCAATGAGCACTTCAACCAAAGAAGCATCAATACTGTCAAAATTCTTTATGGGTTGAAAGTGGCTAAGTGCCTCTTTGCCTTTCGCATCAACCACTGTGCAACGAGAATTTTGATACAGGGGTGCATCAATACTATGGCGTTTTTTTGACCAGGTGCCTTTAACCAAAGCGGTGTAGCGTTTCTCCATGTGATGCTGAACCAGTTGCTCATGCAGATTTTTCAACACACTGCGTTTTTTGGCAATCAACAAAACGCCTGAAGTAGCACGGTCAATGCGATGCACCAATTCCACCGGCGTGTTAAACATATCTCTGAGCGCCTCAATCACGCCCACATCAATACCACTACCGCCATGCACCGCCAAGCCACTCGGCTTATTAATCACCAGCAGTCCTTTATCCTCATACAAAATACTCTCAGTCAACAACTTTTTAAGACTATCTGAGGTTTTACTCGGCTTTGATTCAGCCACCCGAATCGGCGGAATACGCACCACATCATCAATTTGTAATTTGTAATCGGCCTTTTTCCTGCCTTTGTTAACCCGCACTTCTCCTTTGCGAATTACCCGATAAATATGCGATTTTGGCACCCCTTTTAAATGTTTCAATAAGTAGTTATCTAAGCGTTGCCCTACAGCAAATTCATCAACCGTTTTAAATTGCACACTCATCAGAAAAACAAAGTCTTAAAATTATTCGTGGTAGCATCGGCAATAGTCTCAATAGTCTGGCCCCGAATATCCGCTAATTTTTCAGCTGTATAATAAGTATAAGCAGGCGAATTAGGCTTACCACGATAGGGCACAGGCGTTAAATAAGGCGCATCTGTTTCTACCAAAATCCTATCCAACGGCACTTTTTTGGCAACCTCACGCAAATCCCCCGCACTTTTAAAAGTAATAATGCCTGAAAATGAAATATAAAAACCCAAATCCAATGCCGCCTTAGCCGTCTCCCAATCCTCAGAAAAACAATGCATCACCCCTTTTTCCGCCTGCTCTTCACGCATAATCGTTATGGTGTCTGCCTTAGCGTTCCGAGTATGGATAATCATCGGTTTGCCCGATTGATTAGAAGCGGCAATATGTCGTCTAAAGCGCTCCCGTTGCCAATCAGCCGTGTCTTTTTCCACATGAAAATAATCCAACCCCGTCTCACCAATAGCAATAATATTATCATCCTCCGCTAAGGCCAACAATTCTGCCACACTTGGATCTTTACCCTCCAACTCACAAGGGTGCACCCCCACTGAGGCATAAATCTGTGGATACTGCCTCGCCAAAGAAAACACATCATCAAAGTGTTCTAAATCAATACAAACGCACAAAAATTCCTCCACCGACAAGGTCTTAGCATG
>NZ_FQTR01000016.1:0-22941 GCF_900128535.1 bacterium endosymbiont of Bathymodiolus sp. 5 South
GCCCTTTGAGTTTGCCAATAAAAGGGCAAAGTATATACGCTATCGTCTTTACGCCATTGCTGCTAAAGTCATTAAAACAGGTAGAAAAGTTATTATTAAATGCCAGGCACAATACTATCAATTACTCACCAAGGTATTAAACGACATCAAAGCGTTTAAACCGTTATTATCCTGATTTAGAATAAATAACACTAAGGTTCATTACAAAATCCTGATTAGAGGAGGCTTTATGGCACCTAAAAAAACCAAATCATCCAAAATATTGGATAATTTACACCTGTTTTGTCAAATTCAGAGAAAATGCCTGTGTTTTGCTGAAGGCAGGGTTTGAATGGGGTGCATTTTTTTGGTTTCGATTGTGGGTTTGGGGTTTGGATGGTTCTATTTTTGGATTTGGGAATTATTTTTCTATTTCTCAATTAGAAAATGCAGACCCTAACGCTGAAATGATTGTAAGAGAATTAGAAATGTTTTCAACTATTTTAAAGAAAGTGGCTTCTGATAATACTAAAAACTTGACAGTAGCCACCAATAGTTATGAGAAATATTGCTAAAGCAATAAGTGAGAAAAATGAAGACGGACTAACTGAATTAATTAAGCAATTAGATAGTTTAGGCGTTGTTGACTTATCACAAAGAGGGTGTTAAGTTATGAATAAAATAGAAAAAATACTAAACAAAAAAACTTTATCAGCACAAGATAAGGTTATCTTAGAAAACGAATTATTTGCAATCCTTGGCAGGGTTGAGGGTTATTTAAACAATATGTTTGAAAATACCACTAAGAAAAAGTTAGCAGCATAACTAATTAAAAGCTAACTAATTAAAAAAAGACCACCGCAAGGTGGTTTTTTTAATTTAACTAAAATGGCAATCCGTAAAAATGATAATGGCACTTTTGTTGTTGACATAAGACAAGGTAGAGTAAGACGACATACCAAACGCTTTAAAACCAAAGCCGAAGCAATGATACGAACTCAGATTTTTAATTGAACTGGATAATGGCAAAGCGTGGAAATCCAGCCAAAGGACAAGCGTACAAGTTTTGGATTATGTGAGTAGTAAGTCGTATACAAATTTAACTTTAGCACAATATATCGAAAACACCAAAGAAGCGGGTAATTATCAATTACGAAGTCATATAAAACGCCATTAGTCATTATTTTTTGAGGATAAAAACTGCGATGCTTGTGCTGATTTTTATAACACAATGCTTAAAAGAGACCTTTGCATAAATAGGAACAATCATCAGAAACCCACTTTTCACCTACTTGGCGATTTTTTAAACCCAGCCTTAGCTCTGCTAGGACAAGGTTTAAAGAAATCACCCATTGGGCAAAAATTGGATTTTGCTAATCATCCCTATTTATGCAAAGGTCTCTAAAAACAAAACCGTAATAAATGAATTTGATGCTTTTAAGGCGTTGCTTGCGCAAGGGATTGATATTGATATTGGTCAATAATGTTTACTTGCCACGCTCAAGCGTATAACATATATATTATGTTACGATAGTGAGGGAGAGAAAATGAAACGCATTTTATTATTTTTATTTTTATTAACATCTTTGTTTGCCAATGCACGGGAAGAGCTGTTACCTGCGGATAAGGCATTTGCTTTTAAGGCTAAGGTTGTTAATGACAAAATCTTGTTGAATTGGGATATTGCCAAAGGTTATTATCTTTATAAGAAAAAAATCAAGATTGTCTCAGACCATTCCCAGCGTTTAGGTGAAGCACAATTCCCTGCTGCAAAAATCAAAGACGATGAGTTTTTTGGCAAGGTCGGTATTTATCGTGATAATGTTTTGGTTAGCGTTCCTGTGCTTGAGGGGGCGTCAAAACTTATTGTTGTCAATGTTGAATTTCAAGGTTGTGCAGATTTAGGCGTGTGTTATCCGCCAATAACCAAATCAGCCACACTCAAGGTTGTTAGCGGCAATAAATCGCTGATTGATAGTGCATTTAATGTGTTGTCTAAGACTAAATCTGCCATGCAATCAATCGTTGATAAGGCGACACCAGTTTCTGATGAGCCACTACCTGCCGATCAGGCATTTTCCTATTCAGTGAGCGCAATTGATGCCAATACTTTGCGTGCTAGTTGGAAAATACATCCAGAATATTATCTTTATCACGACAAATTTTTTATTGATGTCAAGGGTGCAGAATTTGGTGATGTTAACTTTCCAAAGGGGGAAATTAAAGACGATGAATTTTTTGGTAAAATTAGGGTGCACACAGGCGAGTTCAGTGTTGATATTCCATTAACCAATATTGAGTCATCACAAGTTAGCTTTATTGCCAAGTTTCAAGGTTGTTGGTTAGGGGGTATTTGTTACCCACCAGTAGAAAAAAGCACAGATATTACATTACCTGAAGTCACAGCAGGCAATACAATTAACCCTGTTAAAACACTGCCAAAATCAGTACCGAGTGTCACAAGCACAAACAGTGAGCCATTAAATGAAACTGACAAAATTACCGCTTTATTGCAACAAGATAATATCTTGTGGGTATTGGCAAGTTTCTTTGGTTTCGGCTTATTGCTCTCATTAACCCCTTGCGTGTTCCCGATGATACCGATTTTATCAGGCATTATTGTTGGGCAAAAAGGCGGGGTAAGTACCAAAAAAGCACTGATTATGTCGATTGTATTTGTGCTTGCTATGAGTGTTACCTATTCAATGGCGGGCGTATTGGCCGGCTATTTTGGTGAGAATTTGCAAGTGTTGTTCCAAACACCTTGGGTGCTGATGGTATTTAGTGCAATTTTTGTGGCACTGGCATTTTCAATGTTTGGCTATTATGAGATTCAATTGCCGTCTGGCTTGCAAAGTAAAATTACCAACATCAGTAACAAGCAAGAAGGCGGTAACTTAATTGGTGTGGCAATTATGGGCTTTTTATCAGCACTGATTGTTGGTCCTTGTGTAGCACCACCATTAGCCGGCGCATTGATTTATATCGGGCAAACGGGTGACGCTGTCCTTGGTGGATTGTCTTTGTTTGTTTTGAGTTTGGGTATGGGTGCACCGTTATTGTTAGTGGGTGCTGGTATCAGTAAACTACCTAAGGCTGGCGGCTGGATGGATAATGTTAAATATGTGTTTGGTATCTTAATGTTGGCAGTGGCAATTTATTTGCTGGATAGGATTATCACGCCGTATGTGTCGTTGATATTATGGGCATCCCTATTTACTTTGTCGCCAATTGCAATGGGTGTGCTAAATTCTCTTACCAGCACAACTGTGGCGTGGCAACGCATGCTTAAAGGTATCGGTTTATTGATCGTGATTTATGGTGTACTATTATGGGGCTTAGTAGCTCGTGGTGGCGGTGATATGTTAGCGCCATTGTCTGGTTATGGCACGAGCGTTCAAGCAGAAAAAGTACATATTGCGTTTGAAAAAATCAAATCAAGTGATGATTTAGACCGTGTGCTTGCCAAAGCACAGAGTAACAATCAAGTTGTGATGTTGGATTTTTATGCAGACTGGTGTATTTCTTGTAAAGAGTTAGAGCGTTTTGTGTTTTCAAATGTTACAGTAGTCAGCGAGATGAAAAATGTCATTGCCTTGCAAGCGGATGTTACCGCCAATGATGCGACTGATAAAGCTTTAATGGCGCGTTTTAATATTATCGGCCCGCCAGGAATTTTATTTTTCAAGGATGGGGTTGAAAATCGCTCGCAGCGTATTGTTGGTGAAATTAATGCACAAGATTTTCTTAAACATTTGAATAATTCAAAGTAGTTAAAATACGCATAAATATGCCTAACATCGGCGATATTGGTGGTAAAATTTACCGTTTATGTTTTATAAACCGTCAAGATGGATATTTTATTGTTGAATGGTCCTAACCTAAATATGCTGGGTACGCGTGAACCGGCGCAATACGGCACGCAAACCTTAGAGGATATTGTCGCTCGCATAGGTGCACTGGCTACTGATGCAGGGCTCTCAATTGAGCATCATCAGGACAATTCAGAGGTTGGTCTGATCGACAAGGTTCACGCTGCTAGTAAGAACGGCACCAAATATATCATTATTAATCCTGCGGCATTCACGCATACTTCTATTGCTTTGCGTGATGCCATGTTAGCAACAGGCATTGCCTTTACAGAAGTGCATTTGTCTAATGTTTATAAACGAGAAGCATTTCGTCAGCAATCTTATTTTTCAGACATCGCAGAAGGTGTAATTTCGGGTTTTGGCGCACAAGGCTATGAATTTGCACTTGATGCAGCCATTACATATATCAAGGAGCATTAAAAAATGGACATTCGTAAAGTAAAAAAACTCATGGAGCTGCTAGAAGAATCTGGCATGGCAGAAATCGAAATTGTAGAGGGCAAGGAGTCAGTTCGCATCTCTCGCTATGGCGGTGCACCAGTAGCCGCACCTGTACCAATGCCAGCGCCTGTGGCTATGGCACCTGTACCAGTTGCCGCCATACCTGCCGCTGAAGCGTCAGATGCACCAGCAACTGTTGATGGTCACCCAATTACTTCACCCATGGTAGGCACATTCTATGACGCTGCATCACCCACTTCTGAAGCATTTGTTAAGATTGGACAGCATGTTAACCAAGGCGATACTATTTGTATTGTTGAAGCGATGAAGATTATGAACCAAATTGAAGCAGATCAATCTGGCACAGTGACTGAAATTTTGTGCAGTGATGGTGACGCCGTTGAGTTTGGTCAAACTTTGGTTGTTATCCAATAAGGTTGTTGCTCAATGAATAAAATTAATAAAGTTTTAATTGCCAACCGTGGTGAAATTGCACTGCGTATTTTGCGTGCTTGTAAAGAGCTGAGCATTAAGACGGTTGCCGTTTATTCAACAGCTGATAAAGACTTAAAGCATGTGCGTTTGGCAGATGAAGCTGTGTGTATTGGTCCGCATCCATCAGCAGATAGTTATCTCAATATTCCAGCACTGATTTCAGCGGCTGAGGTTACGCATGCAGATGCCATTCATCCAGGTTATGGTTTTTTATCTGAAAGTGCAGATTTTGCACAACGAGTAGAAGAAAGCGGGTTTATCTTTATTGGTCCGCGTGCTGAGAATATCCGTGTGATGGGCGATAAAGTGGCAGCGATTGAAGCAATGCAAAGCTCAGGCGTTCCTTGTGTGCCTGGTTCTGATGGCGGGCTTGGCACGGATGATAAGCAAAATATTGCAACTGCGAACAAAATTGGTTTCCCAATCATTATTAAGGCTTCTGGTGGTGGTGGTGGCCGTGGTATGCAAGTGGTAGAAAAGGAATCTGATTTGCTTGCTGCTATTGAACTTGCCAAAACTGAAGGGCAGAGTTTTTTCGGTAATCCAGAAGTGTACATGGAAAAATTCTTAACCACACCACGCCATGTTGAAATACAAATATTGGCGGATGAACACGGTAATGTGGTGCATTTAGGTGAACGAGATTGTTCAATGCAACGCCGTCATCAAAAAGTGGTGGAAGAGGCACCTGCACCAGGGGTAACGCCTGAGTTGCGACACAAAATTGGTAGCGTTTGTACGGACGCTTGTAAGGCAATTAACTACCGCGGTGCGGGTACTTTTGAGTTTTTATTTGAAAACAACGCCTTCTATTTTATTGAGATGAATACACGCGTGCAAGTTGAACACCCAGTAACTGAAATGATTACGGGCGTTGATATTGTGCGTGAGCAAATCTTAATTGCAGACGGGCAGAAGCTTTCATTGACGCAAGAGGCGGTAAAGATTAAAGGCTTTTCCATTGAATGCCGTATTAATGCAGAAGACCCGAATAATTTTATGCCATCACCGGGAAAAATTACCCAATTCCATGCTGCCGGTGGCTTAGGTGTGCGTGTTGATTCGCATGTGTATAACGGTTACAGCGTGCCACCGCATTATGATTCGATGATTGGCAAACTGATTACTTTTGCCGATACTCGACTGGGTGCGATTATCAAAATGCAAAATGCTTTGGACGAAATGGTGATTGACGGCATTAAAACCAATATCCCGTTGCAAGCGCGCATTATGGCAGATGAAACTTTCCGCAAGGGCGGTATGAATATCCATTATCTTGAGAAAATGCTGGGAGAGTCGCACTGATATGATTAAAGTAGGCATCATCGGCGGTACAGGCTATACAGGCGTTGAATTGTTGCGTTTGTTGCACAACCACCCAAAGGCAGAAGTGATTGCCATTAGTTCTCGTTCAGAGGTTGGGCAACGGGCAGACAGGATGTTTCCATCTTTGGTTGGACATTGTGATTTGGTTTTTTCTTTGCCAGATGCTGCAATCTTAGATGAGTGCGATGTGATATTTTTTGCCACACCACATGGCGTGGCAATGGAAGGCGCGGGTGCATTCATTGAAAAAGGCATTAAAGTGATTGATTTGGGTGCAGATTTTCGCTTAAATGATAAGGCTGAGTATCAGCAATGGTATGAATTGGAACATACGCAAGACGATTTATTGTCATCAGCAATTTATGGATTGTGTGAGATTAACCGTGAGCAAATTAAAAACGCCACTTTGGTTGCCAATCCAGGTTGTTATCCAACCGTCATCCAATTGGCACTCAAGCCTCTGATTGATAATAAACTGATTGATTTATCCAGTATTATTGCAGATTGTAAATCAGGCGTGAGTGGTGCTGGACGAGGTGCTAATCAAGCTAACTTGTTGTGTGAAGTGAGTGAATCATTTAAGTCCTATGGCGTGGGTGGACATCGGCATTATCCTGAAATTAAACAAGAATTAGCCTTGTTGGCAGGCGAAAGTGTGGGGCTAACTTTTGTGCCACATTTAGTGCCCATGATTCGGGGCATGCAAGCCACACTTTATGTGGACTTATTAGATGCCAATACTGAGGTACAATCTGTATTTGCAAAGACCTACAAAAATGAGCACTTTATTACCGTGCTTGATGTTGGGGTAACACCCGAAACTCGCAGTGTGAAAGGTTCTAATTTTTGTCAAATCGCTGTGCAAAAAGCACCCGATAGTAATAAATTGATTGTTATTGCAGTGATTGACAATCTGGTTAAAGGCGCTTCTGGTCAAGCCATTCAAAATATGAATCTTATGTTTGGACTGGATGAGCGTTTAGGATTAGAGCAAATTGGATTGACACTTTAAAGGGAGAAAAATATGGAAGCAGCACAGACTTTAGAAAACTTAGAACCAGCAGATATTATTTTTAGCGACAGTGCCGCTAAAAAAGTATCCGACCTTATTCAAGAGGAAAAAAACGACAATTTAAAATTGCGTGTATATATTACAGGTGGCGGTTGTTCGGGTTTTTCTTACGGCTTCACTTTTGATGATAAACAAAAAGAAGGCGATTCAGGCGTAGCAAAAAACGGCGTGCAGTTGGTCGTTGATCCAATGAGCTATCAATATCTAGTTGGTGCAACGGTTGATTATCTAGAAGACCTGCAAGGCTCTCGCTTTATTATTCACAATCCTAATGCTAAAACTACTTGCGGGTGTGGCTCATCTTTTTCGGTTTAAGGAACAAGAATGGAATTAGCAGAGCATAAAGAGTTTAGTGAAGATAGAATTAAAGAAATTAAAGACGCAATAAAAGAAATACCTGAACTTATAAAGAATAAACTTTGTATTTTTGTAACAGGTAGTTACGGAAGACTAGAAGCTTCTAAATATTCTGATATTGACTTGTTTTTTTTGGATACGCAAACCAACCGGCCAACATCCAATATAGATACAGTATTGATAAACGCAGAGATTATTAAGGTTTGTAGAAAATTAGGGCTCTCTGAGTTTAGTAAAGACGGCTTATATTTACAAAAACACTGTCTAGGGGATATAAAAGGAAACTTAGGCAGTCCTGCCGATGATTATAAAAACTTTTATACAGCAAGAATGTTGTTATTATTAGAGTCGCAATTTTTATATAACGAAGAATTATTTAATAAATGTGTTGAAGAAATAATTGATAGTTATTATGTAGATTTTCATGAGCATACTGATAATTTTGAGCCTATATTTTTAGCAAACGATATTATCAGATTTTGGAAGACTCTATGTTTAAACTATGAACACAAAAGAAGATGTAAAGAAGAAGGCGATAGTTCTAATGCTAAGAATATAGCGCACTCTAAAAACCTTAAGCTAAAGTTCTCAAGAAAGTTAATTTGTTTTTCATTTATCCTGAAGTTAGTAAATCATCAAGGAACAATATCAAAACAAGAACTTGCTAATATAGTGCGTATGACGCCAGTAGAAAGGCTGGAATCTATTCAAAATCAGCATAAAGATAGCGATATAGATTCGGACATTAAAAGTATTATTGATGATTACCAATGGTTTATTGATCATACTCAAGTAGAAAGTCAGCACATGTTAGCCTGGATAGCGGATAAAAATAAAAGAGACGAGGCGTTTAAAAAAAGCAATAAGTTTGGACAAAATATTTATAATGTATTAAAGAAGATAGATAAAAACAACCTTATTTCAAAACTATTAATATGAATAATACACCTAAGAGCTTTTATGTTTTATATCCGAAGGATAAGAAGATTAAAGATACATTGAACGCAATAAAGATTCTTTCTGATAATTCTCAAAGAACGGCTGCCCATATTACAGTCCGTGGTCCTTATAGTAAAAAACTTACAAAATCAATAGTTGATGCCTACTCCAAGGATATTGCCAATACATCGCTACATTTTTCAGAAGTTGCTAATTTCTTTGATTGTGGACAAAATACTGTCTTCTTTAAATGCGATGATAATGAAAAATTGAGAAAAATATGGAAGAAAAAAGGCTATAAAGATTTTAAACCACATATTACTTTGTACAATGGCACAGATGAAGTGTTTGCTAAAAAGTTATTTGAGAGATTGCAACAAAATTTTAAGTCTTTTGATTTTAAGGTGGATCGGTTGTCATTTTTAGAATCAAAATCAAGTGATGATATGGACTTCTATCGCCAAAGATTGAAACAAGACTTGGTTAATTATGAATGTTTTAAGGATATTTTAAATGTTGACATGGATAAAGAAAAAATAAAAACAATTGATGAGTATCGTAAACTTAATTACATAAGTAAATTCAATGCCCAGTTATATAAAAATGAAGCAGACAGATGATTGAATATATCCCAGGCTTAGCAGGCGTTCCAGCAACAGAATCCTCCATCTCTTCGATTGATGGCAAAAATGGTATTTTGGCGTATCGAGGATATTCGATTGAGGATTTGGTGAAATACGCATCGTTTGAAGAGGTGGCAATGTTGCTTAGAGATGGTGAATTGCCCAGTAGCGATGCGTTGGCAGATTTTCAAAAAGTATTGCACGAGCGCTATGAAGTGAAACGCGATATTCGCTTAATGATGTGGGCGTTGCCGGCGAATGGACACCCGATGGATGTTTTGCAAACAACAATTGCATCGATGGCAACTTTTTACCCTGATGCGGGTGCCCAGGATCCAAATTCAGCTTATACACAGAGCGCATTGACCAAAATTATTGCTAATATGAGTACACTGGTGGCAATGTGGGCGCGTATTTCAACAGGCTATGACCCGATCCCGCCAAGTAAGGAAATGTCATATGCCAAAAACTTCTTAGCCATGTCGTTTGGTGAAGAGCCAGATGATGACATTGTTAAATTGTTTGACGCTTGTTTGATTTTGCACGCTGAACATACGATTAATGCCAGCACCTTCTCAGCCATGGTAACGGCTTCTACACTTGCCAATCCATTTGCCTCAGTATCAGCAGCAGTGGGGACTTTAGCAGGTTCCTTGCATGGCGGTGCCAATGAAGATGTTTTGAATATGCTTGATGAGATCGGTGAGGTTAAAAATGTGCGTGCTTATATCGAAAATCGTCTCAAAAATAAAGCCGTAATTTGGGGGTTGGGACATAGAGAATATAGTGTTAAAGACCCGCGTGCCAAGATTTTACAAGGCATGATTGAAGCCTACATCAAGAAGAATAATATTGCGCTTTCTAAGCGCTTTGAAATAGCACTAGAAGTAGAACGCATTTGTGAAGAGTTACTTAGTGCTAAAGGCGTTTATCCGAATGTTGATTTTTATTCAGGTATTTTATATGCCGAGATTTTTAAAATTCCCCGCAAGCATTTCACCCCGATTTTTGCAATGGCACGCTCAAGTGGTTGGGTTGCACATTGGCATGAACAGGTTAGGCATAACCGAATTTTCAGACCGACACAAATTTACACCGGCGCAGGTTTCAGGGCTTATCCTAAAAAATAATGACGCCCAAACAAAATAATATTATTACTAAAATTCCTGCCGATGAGAAAAAGGCATTTGAGCAGTTAATTAAATCGTATCGGAAAAAACATATTCGTACATCTCATAATATTATTGTGGTTGCCTATAGTTGGATTTCAGAGTCAGATTCATTGGCATCAATGAGAAACATTATAAGTTTTGAAGATTATTTGTTTGAAGAAATTCCCTCAATATTAAAATTTTGGAAAGAGCAGTGAGTAAATTAAAAATTATAGATTTATTTGCAGGTATTGGTGGCATTAGGCTGGGCTTTGAAAAAGCATCAAAGCATAATATTGAGTGTGTTTTTACTAGTGAATGGGATAAATTTTCTGTAGAAACATATAAAGCAAATTTTGGCGAAAAGTCTATATATGGAGACATCACAGAAGTTTCTTTAAAAGATATTCCTAAACATGATATTTTATTGGCAGGTTTTCCTTGTCAACCTTTTTCCCAGGCAGGTTTAAAAAAAGGTTTTTCCGACACAAGAGGGACACTTTTTTTTGACATTGAAAGAATTTTAAAAAGTAAAAAACCCAAGGCGTTTCTTTTGGAGAATGTTAAACAATTAAAAGGACATGACAAGGGCTCAACACTCAAAGTTATATTAGAGCACTTAAGAAATGTAGGCTATGAAAACACCCAATATCAAGTGCTTAGAGCAAGAGATTTTGGACTTCCCCAAAATAGGGAAAGACTTTATATTGTTGGTTTTTTAGATAAGGATATTAGGTTTAATTTTCCCAGCCCTACTTTTGAGAAAACGAAAGTGGGCGATATTCTAGATTTAATCGTTGATGCAAAATATACTATTTCTGATAAACTTTGGGAAGGACACCAAAGAAGAAAAAGAGAGAATAAACTTAAGGGAAAAGGGTTTGGTTACGGTATTTTTAATTCTGAATCAGAATATACAAATACTATTTCAGCACGCTACTACAAAGATGGGAGTGAAATACTAATTGAGCAAAAAGATAAAAACCCTAGAAAACTAACCCCGAGAGAGGCCTCTAGATTACAGGGCTTTCCAGAAACATTTAAAATTGTTGTTTCAGATACACAGGCCTATAAACAGTTCGGAAATAGTGTTGCAATTACTGTTGTTGAATGTATTGCCTCTAAAATGCTACAGTGCTTAACAAAAGAAGCGACACAAAAATATAATTACCCTAAACAAGGTTCAGATACAATTCATCCTATGTGCTTGTTTTCGACCAAAAAAATAACACAAGAGGATCTAACGGTTTAATAACGATGATGAAAAATACCACACATTTTGGCTTTAAAGAGGTTGCCACACAAGATAAACAAAGCATGGTGCGTGGTGTCTTTGACTCTGTTGCCAATCAATATGACTTGATGAATGATGTACTCTCATTTGGTGCACATCGACTTTGGAAGCATTACACCATTGCCACCTCAAATGTCAAAGCAGGTGATAAAGTCTTAGACATTGCTGGCGGTACGGGAGATTTAGCGCGCGCCTTTGCGATGAAAGTGGGCGCTACAGGTCAAGTGGTACTTTCTGATATTAACGCTGCGATGCTCAGTGAAGGGCGTAAAAACTTAATTAACAAAGGTGTTTCAGGCGTGCAGTTCGTGCAGTTGAGTGGCGAACAAATACCATTTGCAGACAACACTTTTGATTGTGTATCGATTGCTTTTGGTTTGCGCAATGTAACAGACAAAGACCAGTGCATTGGTGAAATGTATCGTGTTTTAAAACCAGGGGGCTGTCTGTTAATCTTAGAATTTTCTAAAACAGACATTGCCTTATTGGAAAAATTCTACGATTTTTATTCATTCAATGTCATGCCGCAGCTTGGTAAAATCATTGCTAACGATGAGCAGTCTTATCAATATTTAGCTGAGTCTATTCGCAAACACCCTGACCAAGAAACACTAAAACAAATGGTGCTAGATGCAGGATTTGGTATTTGTGAATATCACAATCTTTCAGGTGGAATCGTCGCATTACATAAAGGTATCAAGGTCTAAAACTTTATGCAGTCTATAATTTTACAAAGCGCGCTAAACCATTTGCTTGAAGTGCATCAAATTGATATCCGTCCATTAGAGGGAAAAACGGTGCATTTTTCTTTGCAAGATTTTCCAATAGAAGTTAATTTTATTTGCACTAATGCCCGTATTTTCGTTACTACCGACACCACCACTCACGCGGATGTTGACATCAAGCTTAAGTCCAATGTATTTTTGCAATTAATGCAAGGCGAGGATTTAACTGAGTTGTTAAGACAAGACAAAATTATCATTCATGGCGATGTTAAAACCACGCAATTACTGGTTGATTTATTACAACAAGTTGAATTTGATTTTGAAGAAGAGCTGTCTAAATTCACCGGTGATATTGTTGCACACCAAGTAGGTAGAATCGCCACAAAATTCAAATCATCTGACAACCCTTTGGCAGCTATTAAGGATAAAATTACTCATTTTCTTATTGCACCAAAACGCTTTCACTAATGCGTAATTTAGCTCGATTTATTGCTATTATGCGTATTTTGATGCGCTATCGAATAGATGCTTTGATATTATCAGCCTCTTTTTTAAAGCGTTTTAAGCCCCTGCTATATCTAACACCTTGGCACTATATTCCCAGAAAAAAATTGACTAGAGGCGAACGCATTCGTTTGGCGCTTGAAGAGTTAGGGCCGATTTTTATTAAGTTTGGGCAAACGCTATCTACGCGTCGTGATTTACTACCTGAAGACATTGGCGATGAACTTGCTAAGTTGCAAGACTCTTGCCCTGCCTTTGATAGCATACAAGCAAAGGCAATGATTGAAGCGTCATTGGACGGCACGACAGAACAATTATTTAGTAAGTTTGAGCTTGAACCATTGGCAAGTGCCTCTATTGCTCAGGTGCATACTGCTGTTACTCATCAAGGTGATGAAGTGGTGGTTAAAATTGTGCGACCTGATATTGAGAAAATTATTAAGCGTGATATTGCACTGATGTATATCTTGGCAAAGTTTGTTAGCAAGTATCCGATGAGTAAAAAAGTACGCCCTACTGAAATTGTTGCTGAGTTTGAAGGCATTATTTTAAACGAACTCAATATGTTGAGAGAGGCAAAAAACGCCACACAATTGCGAGAAAATTTTCAAGGTTCTGATTTGTTGTATGTGCCGAAGGTGCATTGGGATTTGTGTAGTGAGGAAGTGCTGACGACTGAGCGCATTTATGGCACGCCAGTGGGTGATATTACTCAACTAAAGGCTGATGGCGTTGACCTTAAAAGATTGGCAGAAGAAGGCGTGATTATTTTTTTCACGCAAGTATTCAAGCATAATTTTTTCCATGCAGATATGCATCCTGGTAATATTTTTGTTGGTCCAGAGGGTCGCTATATTGGCGTTGATTTTGGTATTATGGGTGTGTTGGATGAGTCGGACAAGGATTTTTTAGCCAATATGCTGTTGGCATTTTTCAACCAAGATTATCACGGCGTTGCTAAGGCCTATATTGAATCGGGCTGGGCAAGCACAAGTACCGATGTGCATGCTTTTGAGCGGGCGATTGGTAGAATATGTGAGCCGATGTTTGAGAAATCTTTAGAGGAAATCTCATTTGGGCAGGTGTTAATGGATTTGATGGCTGAGGCGAAAAATTTTGATATTACGGTTCAACCGCAACTGTTATTATTGGACAAGACATTGTTAAATATTGAGGGTTTGGGTAGGCAACTCTACCCACAATTAGACTTGTGGGCAACGGCAAAACCTTTTTTAGAGGACTTAGTTAAGGAAAAATACAGCATGCAAAGCACGATTAAAAAACTTCAAGAAAAAGCACCAGAGCTTTTAAAGGAAATGCCTGAATTACCAAGTTTGGTATTAAACGCACTCAAGCAAATGAACAACATTAGCAATATTCAAAACGAACAGACCAAGGCAATTATTAACCAACTAAAAGACAATTCCAATCGACAAACTTCAGCTATTTTCTCAGGTGCTTTGTTGATTCTCTCAGGTGTTTTAGTGGTCAATTATTTGCTAATCGCTGGTGGTGTTAGTGCTGTAGTTGCCTTGGTATTTTGGATGAAGTCTAGATAGCGTTTCTTTTTGTACATTTTCGGGTAAAATAACACGCTTGATATGTTTGGTCGCAAAATATATCATCTGGATAACACTCTTCATATTAGGGTGTTTTTTATTTTTAAAAAAAGGATAAGAAAATGAATATTACAATCAACGCTACAATGCGCAAAGATCAGGGGAAAGGTGCGAGCCGCCGCCTGCGTCATCAAGAACAAGTTCCTGCTATCGTTTACGGTGCAGGCAAAGAGCCGAGCGCAATTACGCTTAATGTTCACGAAATAGGACATCTTTTAGAAAACGAAGAGGCTTATACTTCGGTGCTAGAGTTGGCGATTGACAAAAAAGTTGAGCCAGTTGTTATTAAAGACTTGCAGCGTCATCCGGCTAAAAACCTTGTGACCCATGTAGATTTTCTCCGTATTGATATGAACAAAGATATTGTTACCAGCATCCCACTGAACTTTATTGGCGAGGAAGACAACGAGGCAATGCGTCTTGGTGCGATTCTTAACCAATTCATCACTGCGATTGAGGTTTCTTGTCTGCCAGCAAACTTGCCACATACGATTGAAGTTGATATTAGCAATCTTGCAATGGGCGAGCATATCAGCTTGACGGGACTAACAATGCCAAAAGGCGTTACCATTACTGCATTAACACACGGCGATATTGAAGCACACGACCAAAGTGTTGTTGCGGTGCAAGAGCCTAGATTAATGTCTGAAGAAGTTGAAAAAGAAGCTGTTGATAGTGAAGGCGAAGAAGGTGCTGACGACAAATCTGAAGGCGATTCAGAATAAAACCTTGATTTGTGGTTGTGGCAATTAAACTGATTGTTGGTCTGGGCAACCCAGGTAAAGACTATCAAGCGCATCGCCATAATGCAGGCTTTTGGTTTTGTGATGTGCTTGCGCATTTTTATACAGGCGCCTTTAAAAAAGAATCCAAATTCTTTGGCGAAGTGGCGCAGATCAATATTGCGGGTACATCGGTATGGGTATTAAAACCAAATACTTATATGAACGCTTCTGGGAAGTCAATTCAAAGTATGGCTAATTTTTATCAAATTGATGTAGCACAAATTCTGGTTGTACATGATGAACTGGATATTGACCTTGGCACGGCAAAGATTAAATTTAGTGGCGGCCATGGTGGACATAATGGACTTCGTGATACGATTAAGGCGCTAGGTAGTAAGGATTTTTATCGCTTAAGAATTGGCATTGGCCATCCAGGTGATAAGTCTAAGGTGGCAGATTTTGTTCTACACGCACCTAATAAATCAGAAATTGGATTGATTGAAGATGTTTTGAGCGATTCGTTGAATGTTATTGAACAAGTTGTTAAGGGCAAAGTCGAATTGGCGATGCAAACACTACACACGGAATAGAAATATGGGATTTAAATGTGGCATCGTTGGGCTACCCAATGTAGGAAAATCAACTTTATTTAATGCATTGACGCAAGCAGGCATTGAGTCGGCAAACTATCCATTTTGTACCATTGAGCCAAATGTTGGTATCGTACCGATCAATGATAAGCGCTTAGAACAATTGGCTGAAATTGTTAATCCACAAAAAATTTTACCAACGACCATGGAATTTGTAGACATTGCAGGCTTGGTTGAAGGTGCATCAAAAGGCGAAGGATTGGGCAATCAATTTTTAACCAACATTCGTGAAACCGATGCGATTGTGCATGTAGTTCGTGCTTTTGATAACGATGATATTATCCATGTATCTGGCAAGGTGTCCCCATTCGACGACATTGAAATTATCAATACAGAATTAATCTTAGCAGACTTAGTTGTGGTTGAAAAACTTTACGATAAAGCGCTAAAGAATACTAAGTCGGGACAAAAAGACGGCATCCCTCTTAGAGAGTTACTAGAAAGAATTTTACCTGCCTTAGAAGCAGGAAAACCTGTTCGCGCTTTAGATTTTAATGCAGAAGAAGTCAATTTGTTAAAAGGTTTTCAACTGCTGACTATCAAGCCTGTGCTTTACACGGCTAATGTTAGCGAAGATGGCTTCAGCGACAATCCACACTTAGATGTTATTGAGAAATTTGCAGAGGCTGAAGGTGCAGAAGTGGTTGCAATTTGTGCAAATATTGAGGCGGATATTGCTGACATGGAAGCGGATGAAAAGCAAGAATTTTTATCTGAAATGGGTCAAGACGAAGCTGGGCTTGACCGCTTGATTAAAGCAGGTTATCACTTGCTTGGTTTGCAAACTTACTTCACCGCAGGCGTGCAAGAAGTGCGTGCTTGGACGATCAATGTTGGCGATAGTGCACCGCAAGCAGCAGGCAAAATTCATGGGGACTTTGAGAAGGGTTTTATCCGTGCGGAAACGGTTGCTTTTGATGATTTTATCGAATGCAGAGGTGAAAAAGGCGCAAAGGAAGCAGGAAAATTGCGCGCAGAAGGCAAGGAGTATATTATGCAAGATGGCGATGTGGTACACTTCTTATTTAATGTTTAATACTTTGAGACCTTTGCATAAATATGAATAATCATCAAAACGCCATTTTTCACCAACTTGACAATTTTATGAAACACAGCCATAGCTTTGCTATGACTATATTTCATACAATCAACAATTCGGCAAAACTTGTCACTTTGCTAATCATTCCTACTTATGCAAAAGTCTCACTTTAAAATAACAACCCATGATAGCAAAAAAACAAACCAAAGTATTAATTATCCTAGATGGCTGGGGGCATTCAGAAATTGAAGAGAATAACGCGATTGCCCTAGCAAAAACGCCTGTTTGGGATAGGCTTAATAATAAATATCCTAACACGCTGATTCTTACCAGTGGCAAAAAAGTCGGGTTACCCAGCGAGCAAATGGGCAACTCTGAAGTGGGGCATCTTAACCTTGGTGCAGGGCGTGTGGTTAAGCAAGATTTCACCCGAATTCATCATGATATTCAAGTAGGCGACTTTTTTAGAAACCCTGTCTTAAAAAACTCCCTTGAATATGCTAATGACAATAACAAAGCAGTCCACATTATGGGTTTGTTATCTGACGGTGGCGTACATTCACACGAAGAGCAAATTCATGCTATATTGGAGATGACCAAGAAACATGATTGTCAGGAAGTTTACTTGCATATATTTTCCGATGGTCGAGACTGTGCACAAAAGAGCGCAAAAGACTACATTCAAAAATTAGAAGATAAAATTATCGAAGTAGGCGTGGGCGAGATTGCCAGCGTGATTGGTCGATATTTCTCTTTGGATAGAGACAATCGCTGGGATCGCGTGCGTTCTGCCTATGAATTAATTGCCAAAGGTAAGGGCAAGTTTTTAGCGCAAAGTGCAATTGAAGCGATTGAAATGGCTTATGAGCGGGGGGAAACGGATGAGTTTGTCCAATCAAGCGTCATCAAATCACCAACAAAAATTAATAAAGGCGATGTGATGATTTTTATGAATTATCGCGCCGACCGTGCCAGACAAATTACTCAGGCGTTCACGGATGAAAATTTCCAAGGTTTTTCGCGTGGTAGTTTTGTACCCACGCAATTTATTTGTTTGACAGAATACAAAAAAGACTTTAATTTACCAATGGCTTATCCACCTGCAAAGCTTAATAATGTATTGGGTAAATATCTGTCTAATTTAGGCATGACACAGCTTAGAATTGCTGAGACTGAAAAATATGCACATGTTACTTTCTTTTTAAATGGCGGTATTGAGCGTCCATTTTATGGAGAAGACCGCATACTGATTCCATCGCCAGATGTCGCAACTTATGACATGAAGCCAGAAATGAGCGCCTTTGAATTGACAGATGATTTGGCTGAGAATATTGAAAGCCAGAAGTATGACCTGATTATTTGTAACTTTGCTAATACGGATATGGTTGGGCATTCTGGAAAATTAGATGCAACGATTAAAGCAGTTGAGGCTGTTGATACATGCCTTGGTATCATTTATCAAGCGATATTGTCTATTGATGGAGAGATGCTGATCACCGCTGATCACGGCAACGCCGAACAAATGGTTAACCCTAAAACAGGCGAAGTGCATACCGCACATACAAATAACCCAGTGCCACTTATCTTTGTGAGTGGGCGTGCAGCAATAATTGCCAAGCCTGAAGAAGGCGCATTGTCTGATATTGCCCCAACATTGTTATTAATGATGGGTGTTGAACAGCCCGATGAAATGACAGGCTCTAGTCTAATCACATTTAAATAGAGACCTTTGCATAAATATGAATAATCATCAAAACGCCATTTTTCACCAACTTGACAATTTTATAAAACACAGCCATAGCTTTGCTATGACTATATTTCATACAATCACCAAGTCGGCAAAACTTGTCATTTTGCTAATCATCCCTACTTATGCAAAAGTCTCAAATAAATTACTTTTTTAACAACAGGAGAAAAAAATGAAACAAGCTAATTTTATTGCCCCATCAATTTTGGCAGCAGATTTTGCCAAGTTAGGTGAAGAAGTTGACACTGTATTAAGTGCAGGCGCCGATATTGTGCATTTTGATGTGATGGATAATCACTATGTGCCAAACTTAACAATTGGTCCATTGGTTTGCGAAGCACTCAGGAATCATGGCGTCAGTGCACCAATTGATGTGCATTTAATGGTTAAACCCGTAGATAGAATTATTCCTGACTTTATTGCTGCAGGTGCATCCTATATTACTTTTCATCCAGAAGCATCTGAGCATATTGATAGGACGCTTGGTATGATTAAAGAGGCTGGTTGTAAAGCAGGGTTAGTGTTTAATCCAGCAACACCGTTACAGGTATTAGAAAATGTGATGGATAAGTTAGATATGATTTTGTTAATGTCGGTCAACCCTGGTTTTGGTGGTCAATCTTTCATTCCACACACGCTAGAAAAGTGTAAACAAGTGCGACAATTAATTGATGCAAGTGGCAAGGATATTCGCCTAGAAATTGATGGTGGCGTGAAGATTGATAATATTCGTGAAGTTGCAAGTGCAGGTGCAGATACCTTTGTTGCCGGCTCAGCCATCTTTAATACAGATAATTATAAAGCAACCATTGACAAGATGCGCGCTGAATTGGCTAAAGCTAACTAGCACTAATTATTATTTATACCATAAGGCTTAGGTTATAATATTGCGTTTTACGATTTTAAAAAATCGACAGTTGAATCGGGCGGTTTATTGAACGCCCGATTTATTTTAATGTATCACACAGCTTGGCATATTAGTCAGGGTGCTCTTTGAAAAAGAAGGGTTGACTAATAGAAGTTGTGGAAGGAAAAGACAAGAAGTCTTTTTAACAACCCCGGAGAAATAATATGGCAAAAACATCCATGAAAAAAATGTTAGAGGCTGGTGTTCATTTTGGTCACCGTAGCCGTTTTTGGCACCCAAAAATGGAGCGCTACATTTATGGCACTCGTAACGGTGTGCATATCATCAACCTAGAAAAATCACTACCAATGTTTAACGATGTGCTTAATTTTGCATCAAAAACAGCAGCAGCTGGTGGCTCTATTTTATTTGTTGGCACCAAGCGTGCAGCAAGTGACATCATGAAAGAAGAGGCAATCCGTTGTGGCATGCCATATGTGAATCACCGTTGGTTAGGTGGCATGATGACAAACTACAAAACCATCAAAGCCTCAATTAAGCGTCTAAAAGATTTAGAATTCCTAGCAGAAGAAAACTTTGCTCAATTCGGCAAAAAAGAAGCGTTAATGATGACACGCGAAATGGAAAAATTAGAGCGTAGTTTAGGTGGCATTAAAGATTTAGGCGGCATTCCTGATGTGGTGTTCGTTATTGATATCGGTCATGAGAAGAACGCCGTTAAAGAAGCACAAAAATTAAGCTTGCCACTAATCGGCATTGTGGACACTAACCACAATCCAGAAGGCATTGACTATGTGATTCCGGGTAATGACGATTCAATCAGAGCGATTGGCTTCTACGCAAGAGAAATTGCAAATGCAGTTTTAGAAGCAAAAGCTTCAATGCCAACACAACAGACTAAAAAAGCAACCACCATAAAGAAAACTGTCGTTGTTAAAGAGCCTGTTATCAAGCAAGAAGTTGTTAAAGCAGAGGCTGTCAAAGAAGAGAAAAAACCTATTGAGAAAGAAGCGGCTAACGAGCCAGCAGCTGAAAAAACAGCAAAAACAACCGACCAGCTTAACAAAGCAGCACTAACCGCTATGAAAAAAGCAGAATTAGAGCATTATGCACAAGAGCAAGGTATTAAGGTCAGTGCCAGCGACACCAAAGGCGTAATGATTGAAAAAATTCTTGCATAAAACAATACAGACAGATTAGGAGATAGTTATGGCTATTACAGCATTAATGGTTAAAGAATTAAGAGGAAGAACAGGTGCAGGCATGATGGACTGCAAAAAAGCATTAAGTGAAACTAATGGCGACATGGAGGCAGCGATTGATTTAATGCGCACCTCAGGTGCCGCTAAGGCTGCTAAGAAATCAGGTCGTATTGCTGCAGAAGGCTTGGTTAAAGTTAATGTTAGTGCCGATGGCAAAACAGCAACTATTTTAGAGGTTAACTCTGAAACAGACTTTGTCACTAAAGGCGATGTCTTTATTGGTTTTGTTGATGCATTAGGTGATTTAGCACTTAAAACAACCCCTGCTAATATCGAAGCGTTCTTAATGCAAACCATGGAAAATGGCGATTCATTAGAAAAAGCACGCGAAGACATTGTCGCCAGTACCGGTGAAAATGTAACCATTCGTCGTGTAACCACTGTGCATGCAAATGATGGCGTTATTGGCGTTTACAAACATGGTGAGCGTATTGCGGTATTAACCCTACTAGACGGTGGCGATGAAGACTTAGCAAAAGACATTGCAATGCACATTGCAGCATCTAAGCCTGAATGTATTTCTGCAGATGAATTATCTGCAGATATTCTTGAAAGAGAAAAGGCGATTTTTGTGGAGCAAGCCAAAGAATCTGGCAAGCCAGACAACATCATCGAAAAGATGATCGGCGGTCGTATGAAGAAATTTATCAACGAAGTCACACTTTCTGGACAAGCCTTTGTGAAAGACCCAGATACAACAGTTGGTGCTTTAGTTAAATCAAAAGGCGCTACAATCAAGTCATTTGTTCGTTTTGAAGTAGGCGATGGCATTGAGAAAAAAGAAGAAAATTTTGCCGATGAGGTGATGGCTCAGGTTAAAGGTTAATTCTTTTCGCCTCGTCTTTTTACTTTTATCGGCGTTAAGTATTAAAAAATACTCAGTCATAGAGTCTCATCTATAAAAACACCTGTTTATAAGGCATCATCTCTGGGTTATCACTAGACTCTTGTAGATATTCGCCGCTTTGGTTAGATTATCGGCAATAGTTTTAAGAGGATTTACCTGATAACTTTTTCTAATCAGAGGTATTTGGCTCTTGCCAACCATCAGTGTGTTTGCTATTAGAAAGTTTGGGTTGATTATCCTCAAGCAGAGCATTGATAGTATTAAGCAGTTCAGCAAATAAGTTGTCTCTGAGCAGCTGAACTCTAAAATCAAGTTGCGCTACCCCATTAGGCTTGTTACCATCTAGACTGAATTCACAAAAATTAATAAAAACTAAATCCCTACCTAGACTATCGGCTAGCTTTTCATCAAACTAAACATTGTAGAATCCTAAAATTGCATAAAAAACTTATAAGCATCTATTTTTTTGTTGTACAATATGTGCGGGGGCGTATCAAAATACTATATAAGGCCTTTGCATAAATAGGGATGATTAGCAAAATCCCTATTTATGCAAAGGTCTCTCTATATAAAGATTTATCATCTTTTAAATTGGTAGCCATATTTTATGCAAGATAAAACACACTTTGCTCTTATCAGATAGAATTAGAAAACATCTAAAGTTATACCGATAATCAAAGTGTGAAAAAAAATCTTGCTAATTATTTGCTTGTTATTTAGTCAACCCTTAATTGTACTCAGTAAAATATTGTCAGTCAAAATATAGTGTGATTGTTTTGATTGTTTTGATTGTTTAAGAGTGGTTTTATGGTTGGTTGTTTTGGGTTTTTAAGGGTTGACTATTTAGAAACAGCAATAATTATTTAGGGGGTTTTCTATGAAAGTTATAAAGTTATTTATTACAAGCATACTATTGTTGTCATCATTCCAGACATTTGCAGCATTTTCTATTACCACGGCGGCTAATGTTTCTACGCCTGAAAACACAGACAAGGTGATTAAGCTTACCGTTAACAAGAACGGGTTCAATGAACTTATCTTTGGCAAGAGAAAATTTACTATGAGCGGTAAAGATGTCAATAAGTTTACTATTAGTGATGAAGATTTAAAATCAAAATTAACTTTCAAAGCCACGGCTTTTGAAGCCGGAAGTGATAACACTTATAGTGTTAATATCAAAGCCGAATTTAGGTTCATGACTGGGCCTTCCTCCGTAGCCTACACACAGACGACTGAAAAAACCATCACTGTAACCGTAACCAAGAATCCTGACAATGGGGAGCATGTACCAACATTTCGTATTACCACGGCTAATGTTTCTACGCCTGAAAACACAGACAAGGTGATTAAGCTTACCGTTAACAAGAACGGGTTTAATGAACTTATCTTTGGCAGGAGAAAATTTA
>NZ_FQTR01000016.1:23041-26572 GCF_900128535.1 bacterium endosymbiont of Bathymodiolus sp. 5 South
AAGATTTATCATCTTTTAAATTGGTAGCCATATTTTATGCAAGATAAAACACACTTTGCTCTTATCAGATAGAATTAGAAAACATCTAAAGTTATACCGATAATCAAAGTGTGAAAAAAAATCTTGCCAATTATTCGCTTGTTACTTAGAAACAGCAATAATTATTTAGGGGTTTTCTATGAAAGTTATAAAGTTGTTTATTGCAAGCATGCTATTGTTATCATCATTCCAGACATAAGCGGCTTTATCTATGAAAATTATTAAACTACTTGTTGTATATATACTGTTGTTATCATCGTTCCAGACATTTGCTCTTAAAGACCCTGAGAGATTTAAACCATTTCATATTACCACGGCTGATGTTTCTACGCCTGAAAACAGAGAGAAGGTGATTAAACTTACCACTAACAAAGACACGCAAGCCAATCCCATAATAACTTTTGCTATTGTGGATGGTCTAGATTCCAAGAAGTTTACTTTAGTAGGTGATAAATTAACTTTCGAAGCCACGGATTTTGAAGCCAGAAAGAATGCCACTTATCATGTTAAGATCAGATCCACCTTTAGTATCCCCCCCATATGGGGCGTTGACCTAGGTACCGCAACGACTGAAAAAATCCTTGCTGTAACCGTAACTAAGACTGACCTTAATGATGGGGAACTTCATATTACCACGGCTAATTTTAATGTGCCTGAAAACAAAAACAAGACGATTAGGCTTGCCATTAACAAGAGCGCCGACTTTGGTCAAATAGGGTATCGATTTTTTACTATTGTAGATGGTCTAGATGCTAGTAAGTTTACTTTAAAAGGTCGTGAATTAACTTTCAAAGCCACGGCTTTTAAAGCCCGAAATAATACTTATCATGTTAATATCAAAGTTAGATTTAAGAAAACTGTTTTTTCCCGCAAGGAGACGGCTGAAATAACCCTTAGTGTAACCGTAACCAAGACTAACTTTAATGATGAGAAACTTCATATTACCACGGCTTCTAATTTTTCTACGCCTGAAAACACAGACAAGACGATTGAGCTTACCCTTAACAAAGGCAATACCCCAGATTATAAGAGAACTTTTGCTATTTTGGATGGTGCAGATGCCAATAAGTTTACTTTAGCAGGTAATAAATTAACTTTCATAGCCACGGCTTTTGAAGCCCGAAGTGATGTCACTTATCATGTTAATATCAAAGCCACCCTGAATGCCAAGATTTTGCCTGACATAATCGAGACGACTGAAAAAACCATCACTGTAACCGTAGATGAGGCATTTCGTATTACCACGGCTAATGTTTCTATTCCTGAACACACAAACAGGACGATTACGCTTGCCACTAACAAAGACGGGGCAAGTTTTACTATTGTGGGTAATAAGGGTAAATTCAGCCTGAGTGGCACTGCACTTACCTTTGAAGGTGCTGACTTTAAAGACCATGGTGATAATAACTATCATGTTAAGATCAAAGCCACCAAGGGCAATGAGACGGCTGAAAAAACCCTCACTGTAACCATAGATAACCCTAACACGGGCGGTAATCCTGATGACGATGGGGGATTTCATATTACCACAGCTGATGTTTCTACGCCTGAACAGATAAACAAGGTGATTACGCTTGCCACTAACAAAGGCGGGGCAAGTTTTACCATTGTGGGTGGTGCAGATAAAAATAGGTTTAGTTTAAACGGCGATGAATTAACTTTCAAAGCCACGTTTTTCAACTCCCGCCGAAATAATCCCGCTTATCGTGTTAAGATTAAAGCCACCAGAATGGATTCAAATTCCCGCCTCCTTGAGACTGAAAAAATCCTCGTTGTAACCGTTCTAGAAGGTTTGTATATTATCACGACCGATGTTTCTGCACCTGAAAATAAAAATAAGGTGATTACGCTTGCCGTTAACAAGAAAATCCCTGCAGTTACCTCGATTACGCTAGATTTTGAGATTGTGCGTGGTCTAGATGCCAATAAGTTTACTTTAGTAGGTAATAAATTAACTTTCGAAGCCCCGGCTTTTAACGACCGAACTGATGCCACTTATCGTGTTAAGATTAAAGCCACCTTTGCGGAAACTTTTGGGTTCAAACCCAAGACCGAGACGGCTGAAAAAATCCTCACTGTAACCATAATAAATCCTAACACGAACGATGATAGTTCTGATGACGAAGAAACTACATCGGAAGAAGGGGGCGCAGATTCTGTAGTGGAAGAATTTACAAATGTCAAAGTGATTGCCCAAGCCGTGCGCAAAGAAAACAAATTTGCCAGTAAAGCCTTACTCTCTAAAGTCGGAAAAACATTGATGGGGCGCCTATCGTATATTCGTCATCAAAACCAGCAAAAGAGCAGTTTTAGCACCAATGGTTTTGTTAACGGCATTCAGGTCAGTTTTGCCGATAGCCAAACCAACAGTTTTATCAATCGTGTGCTCAGCGCCAACGGGCTGAGCAATGTTATCCCCACCTCTAGCCGCAAGGTTGAGCGTTGGGATACTTGGACGAGTGCCCAAGTGGTGATTGGTAGAAACAACGGGGCAGGGACAAATAAGACTGAGTTTAATCTTAGATCCCTTAATATAGGTATGGACAGACGCATAGCCCAAGATAAAACTATCGGCTTTGCCCTTGGCTTAGGCAAGCAAGATCGCACTGCCACAGGCATTGATTTCTCAGGCGATGTGGATACCAAGCAATACACACTGTCTAGTTACGGTGCGTTAGAACTCAGTAGCAAAGGCAGTATTGAGGCAGTACTAGGCGTCGCCAAAGCCACGCACAAAGTCGGCAAAAGCAACACGCCAAGTGCCGATCAAGGCAGCAATGGCTTTTTTGCCAGTATTGCTTACCGTGCAGATTTACAGGCTCAGAGTGTAGATTTATCGCCTTTCATTCGCTACGACATCAGCCGTATTAAGATGAAAGCGAATGATGTACTTACCAATAGCGAGACTGCCACCGATGAGGCAATTGCCCTTGGTATTGACATCAGTAAGACAGGGAACTACGAAGAGGGGCAACTCACTCGCTTTGTGAGCGTGGAATACAAATCCGACCTTCGTCGTGATGGCAGTGATTACCTTAGCAAAAATGCCGAGCAAGAAGTGAGCGTGAAATTGGGGCTGAATTATCAAAAAGACGACACCACCACTTCTATTAATTATGAACGCATTCAATCGACTAACAATAAAGCGCATAGTTATGGTATTGAAGGTGCTGTTCGATGGAAGTTTTGATGGGTTTATAAAAAAGGACTAAAAACCCTCAGCGCAAATTGAGTAAAAGGGGACGCTACCCTTTTTTAGGTCTACCCCTTTTTTTAAAACTCAAATCCCTGCCCACCTTGTCGCTTAGTTTTCGAATAAAACCCTCATTGCCACATGGCAAACCTTTGTGTGTATTTATTTTTAAAGAGACCTTTGCACAAATAGGGGTGATTAGCAAAATCCAATTTTTGCCCACTTGGTGATTTCTTTAAACCTTGTCCTAGCAGGGCTAAGGCTGGGTTTAAAAAATCGCCAAGTGGGTGAAAAGTGGG